>JABDHD010000043.1 GCA_013285685.1 Bacteroidota bacterium | reverse complement strand
ACGGCGGAGTTCTTACGCTCTTTAATAGTGCGGCAGCGCCCAACGGTGTCGGAACACCTGCTCTCCGGGTGTTTGCGAGCGGACAAATACCCGGGCTGCAAACCCAACTCGCACTTTCGCGAAGACTTGTGCAAGTTGTAAGCAGCGAATCGGGGCAATAAGTTTCGCGCGCGCACCGTTAAGGATCGGCAATATCCCGGCAGTCGCTGGGGTGTTTGCCGACCCAACCCACAAAACCTACGCCATTCATTCGCTGTATTTTAATTTCAGAGAGAAGATTTATAAAGAGTTAGTGAAAGGGCTCTTCCTGGGGGCCGGGGCATCGATCGAGACCAGGGGAAGGATTCAGCAGTCCGATACTGTGAACAATGCCACCCCCTTAAGCGTGTACGACAACCGATACGGTTTTCCGAAGGATCATTACACTGCCGCCGGCTTCCTGTTTAACGTAGAGTACATTACGCGCGATAACCCCAACCGCGCCTATAAGGGCATTTATTTTGATGCGGGTATCCGCGTAAATCAAACCTGGATAGGCAGCACTAAAAACGCGGTGCAACTCACAACCGACTTTCGTAAGTATTTTAGCTTATCGGACGTAAACCCCGAAACCGTGCTGGCTTTATGGAATTGGGGGTCATACCTTGCGAGCGGCGAAATACCTTATCTTGAGTTGCCCGGAACTTCCAGGGACGGTTCGTCCCGCAGCGGCCGGGGCTATACTTCCCAGTATTTTAAGGGCACCGAATTCAACGATACCGAAGCCGAGTTCCGCTTCCCCTTATTGCGTAACAAATTTGTAAGCGGCGTGGTTTTTGGCAACATGCAAACCGCCAACGACGAACAGGGCACACGGTTGTTCCAGGTGTTTCAGCCGGGGTATGGCGCAGGCTTGCGGATACTATTTAACAAGGTTACCCGTACCAACCTGGCGCTCGATTACGCCTTCGGCCGGTTTGGCAGCAAGGGCTTTTTCCTTAATTTGAACGAAGCATTCTGATGTCGTGTCAACAATAGAATGATGCATAGTCTTAAGCCGAAAGTCTTTAGTCTTAAGTCAGAAAAGCGAAAAATTGACTTTAGACTTACGAGTAAAGACCGTTGACCTGAAACAAGCGGAAAAAACCAAAACATCTTCTGCAAACCCATCGAACCTTTTTATTTAAATTTGTTTTAGCTAATAAAAGACAAATGGATAGCGCTTCCAATATTGTTTTTGGCAACTCAAACACCCAGCCTACCTACTGGCTCACCCGGTTTATCATCCTTCGCCTGCTGGGGGTGGTTTATGCGGTAGCCTTCCTGGTGGCAGTTAATCAAATTGTCCCATTGATTGGCGAAAACGGGCTAACCCCGGTGGGCGGCTATCTGAAATATGTAAGTGCCACACTGGGCTCGCCGGGAGCGGGGTTTATCCGGCAGCCCTCGTTGTTTTGGTGGTGGCATTCTGACTCCGCGCTTTTATTGGTGGCCTGGCTTGGTTTGATACTGTCGCTTGTGGTGGTCGCCGGTTATGCCAACGGGCCTTTGCTCGGGGTGCTATGGTTCCTCTACCTGTCCATCGTGCACGTGGGGCAGGACTGGTACGGCTACGGGTGGGAGATCCAGCTCACCGAAACCGGCTTCCTGGCCATCTTCCTTTGCCCGCTGCTGGATATGCGGCCATTTTCCAAACGGCCGCCGCCATTGCCGGTTATCGTTTTATTCCGCTGGCTCATTTTTCGCATCATGCTGGGCTCAGGGCTCATTAAACTTCGCGGGGATGAAAGCTGGCGCAACGGCACCGTGTTGTTTTACCATTTCCAAACGCAGCCCATTCCCGGCCCGCTCAGCAGGTGGTTTCATTTTTTGCCGCAATTTATGCTGAAAATGGGCGTGTGGTTCAACTGGCTGGCTGAGCTGGCGGCCCCCTGGCTGGTATTTTGGCCCCGGCTGGGGCGGCACATTGCCGGGGTGATCATCGTGCTTTTCCAGGTTATGCTCATCCTTAGCGGCAACCTCGCTTTTTTAAACTGGCTCACCATCATCCCGGCGCTGGCCTGCTTTGATGACGTCTTTTTGGCCAAACTGCTGCCGCGCGCTCTGGTGCGCCGGGCCGAAATGGCGGCCAATAACGCTGAACCTTTCAAACCCATGCTTACTACCGCCTGGGTGGTTGCGGGCATAGTTGCCCTGCTCAGCGTTCAGCCCACGCTAAACCTGTTTTCTTCCAGCCAGGTTATGAACGGATCATACGACCCCCTCGAACTGGTTAATACCTATGGCGCATTCGGCTCGGTAGGGCAGGAGCGCACCAATGTGGTATTCGAAGGTACTACCGATGATACAACCGGCGGACACGCCCGCTGGAAACCTTATGTTTACAAATACCTGCCAACGCTGCCGGAGCAAAGTCCACCGCAAATAGCGCCTTACCAGCCGCATCTCGACTGGCAGATGTGGTTTGCCGCCATGGGGACGGCGGAACAATACCCCTGGACATACAATCTGGTATACAAGCTAATGCATAACGACCCCGGCGCCCTCAGCCTTTTTGCCGGCAATCCGTTTCCCGGCAAACCACCGCGGTACATCCGGGCCACCTTATACCGTTACGCCTTTGCAAAACCCGGTAACCCACAGGGCCTCTATTGGACACGGGTACAGCTCGGCGCGTGGATGCCTATGCTTTCGGCGGATGACCCACGGCTGTTAAGGTTTTTACAAAGCCAGGGCTGGTTAAAGTAAAGTTGCTGCCCCAATTCTCAAATTCACGCGTGAACTATTTAGACGTGCTTTGAATGATGCAATTAAGCACGTATTTTTAGACCACGAGCCATCGCATAATTTACTACCTGTCAGCGGTTAGCAGAACATTTTTTCGGTAAATAAATTTTTTTTGATAAATAATATATGACAAATTCCGTAACATCATTTGATATACTTAATGACACTGAAAAAGACATGGAGATTGTCCATGAGCCCGAGTGTTTTGAATTTATGCTTCCACCTGGAGAAAAATTGACTATTGAAGTAGATTCATGCGAACAAAGTATAATATTACGACACTCATTAGCCAAGGAAACTGTGATACTTTCTATTCTGGACGACAAAAGCTATTATACAGTGAGGTATAAAGGCATAGATGTATTTTGTAAACATAAATTATGATAGATTGGCAGTTTAGCTAGCGTGCCGACCCGTCAGACTCGCCTGAATTGGGGGAAATGACTTCAATAGTTTTAACCGAAGCTGAACATCAAGCCTTTACAAATGCTTGGTTAAAACAAATTGGGCGTATAAATTCAAAAGCACTAATAAATACTGGAAACGCTACAGTGGCTGAAATTAAAGAAGCTGCAAGGCAAGTATATAAAAATTATCCGCAAATTTTATCAAAACTGGGTTTATAGTAAAATGGAAATAAAAAGAAGAATATCCGGCAATATTGATAGTAGATCTAAGAAACGACTCCTTGAAGATGCGCTGAAAATTAAATTAGATGACGGTCTGTTCAGTCACGATATAGACGAAAAATCTGAAGAGTATAACATGATTAAACATTTGGCACTCTCTCTAAATCTTTATGATCGCGTCATTGGCACACTATTTACACAACAGGAAATTGAACAAGCTGAAATATTGGTTTTTCGAGGTGCGTGGGTTACGGGTTATCCGCAGCCTGAAAAGCCGATTGAGTTTAGTGGAAATACATATTCAAATAGTTGTCCCGAATGTGGTATTCATGATGAACCAAAAGCACCGTTTCAGATGAAGGAACCTAATTTAGGCAAGCACAAGATAATGCAATTGAATTGGATATTTGACGAAATTTTTGTTGAGCGAAACTTTTATCAAAGTTTTTTTAAAGATTTTGGGATCGGGATGCGGGAAGCGATGTTATATAAAAAAAATGAGCCAGTTAAAACAGTTCTGCAATTAGATATTCCAAAGGCGGAATTTGCACTGGATATGAACGGACTAGAGTTTTCTACCTGCCCTGTTTGTAAAAAAATTAAGTACACACCTGTCGAGATTGGATTTTTTCCAGCACCGCCGCGAACGAATTTTCACATTCTTAAAACAAAGGAGTTTTTTGGAAGCGGTCATTCTGCTTTTAATAAAATATTGATGTCCCATGAAATAATGAGTGAATTGGTTAAAATAAAGGTAGCCAAATATTATAATTTTGTTCCAGCTAAATAGGGTTTGTGAATATCGGTTATACGTCGCCCCCCAGTTGTGCGTTAGTTTGCGCGGAACCCTGTCCCAATGTCTGTGACTGGACGACTATGTTTGTAGTCTAAGACTACAATAACGAAATGTAAGAAAAAAGACATTGCCTGGCCCAGCACCGGGCTTTGTTTTTAATGGACAAAAGCTAAGATTATTACGGTACACTGCGTGAGGGGGCATCGCGGATACCGGCCAAGTGGCTTAGGCCTCGCGCAGTAAGAGCAGAGCACCCGACCCGGCTACCGGCCGGGGCACGCCCAAAAATCTTCAATAATTCCCATCCCCGTCACACCTCGCAAGATTGCGGGTATCGGCTCACGGAGGCCGGTGCTTTCCGCTGATGACCCACGGCTGTTAAGATTTTTGCAAAGCCAGGGCCGGTTAAGGTGAAGTTGATTCCCTTTCAAAAAATTAGCCGGGTCCATCCTGAAATAAGGGCTATTCTTCTGTTATAAGGGTCTTGATCTGCTCTGCCATTTCGGGCGTCACTATTACACCATGCACATGTTGCGCATGTTCAGCAGCGATAGTTAAAACTTCTTTTTCGGTGTTAGCGGTTACCACGGCGTCGCAAACAAAGCCGGCATCGGCGCATTTTAATGTTTTCATGATCTTTGGTTTAATGTTTTTAAATAAATTTTTACCAAAAATATAAACCATTAAAAATCAGAACGGTATCAAATGATACATAAGCGAAAATAATTTTTGTTCATAAAAGCTGGATACGCCCCCTGAACAATTTTATGATATTCTTCCGTTCATACTCCTTCAAAATGCGCGACACCACCACCCTTGTTGTACCCAGTTCATCAGCCAGTTGCCGGTGAGAAAGGTCGATAGATTTATTATTTTCTTTTTGCGACTTGTTTTGCAAATAGGTTAATACCCTGGCGTCAATATGTTCAAAAGCAATTCCTTCAAAAGAATTGATAAGCTCGTCATATCGTTTTCTGAACATCGTCATTACATACCGGTTCCACGACGGGTACTTTAATTGCCATTCGGGAATGAGGCTGGCGGGGAAGATAAGCACTTCGGTCGGCTCGGTAACCACCCCGTGCGAGGTGCTTTGGTTGTTGAAATAGGCCGCCGCCAGCGACATCGTACAAGTTTCTTCGGCTCTCACATAATACAACAAAATTTCCCGGTCTTCCTTTTGCTGAAAAACCCGTATTGCGCCTTTTATCACAATCGGCAAAAACTTCACATATTGGCCGTCGCGTACAATTACATCGCCTTTATTAAATTTAAGCAGCTGTCCCTGCTGTAATAATTCTTCCCTGAACTGGGGTTCGGTACAAAAAGTGATTTTTTTTGAATAGGTCATCAGGTTTCTCCATATACAAATATAACTGATAAACTATTATTTCAGCGCTGATTATTAAACCGTTAGCCTCCTTTTTCGCCAACCTCCGATTAGCCGGAACGTCCATTCGGCTATAAAAACTGCCTTAAAGCAACTATCGCAGTACCAACGGCGTAATTTATAGTAACACGCTATGCTACTTAGCGCTGCTTATGAAAACACTTAAAAAACAAATTATGAAAAAAATGATCTATCCGGCGATGATAGTTATTGCCGGCCTGCTTGCCTTCACTTTTGCCGCGATCAACTGGAAAGTTAACAGCGACAAAGCCGAAGTAAAATTTACCAGCGACAAATTCGACGGATCCTTTAGCGGCTTAAAGGCCAGCATTTCGTTTGATGAGGAACACCCAGAAAGTGCAAAGTTTTCCGCATCTATTGATGCCAACAGCATTGCTACTGGATTTTTCCTGAAAAACATGCACGCAAAGGATGCGCTCGGGGTCGATAGTCACCCCTTCATTAAATTTGAGTCGACAGCGGTAAGCAAGAGCGGGAGCGGCTATTTAGCCAAAGGAAATTTAACCCTGAAGGGCGTTGCCAGGCCCATGTCTATTTACTTTACTTTTACAGGTCAGGGCGGCCAGGGCGTTTTTAAGGGGAACATGACCGTTATACCGAAGGATTTCGGCATTGACCACAATGGCACACCCGAAAAAGTGGTGGTTAGCCTGGTAGTGCCCGTAACCAAAATGTAAAAACATCAGATAATAATAACGATCCCCCCGACAGAGGGTTCGCACGGGCCGCCGCTTTTAAAATCGGCCTTGCGCGTTGGGTTCCCCTCTTTGAGAGGGGCAGGGGTGTGTCCTTACTGTTTTAGCGGTGCACCAATATTTTGAGAAGCACGCGCTTTTGAACATCACCCTAAACTGCTTACTGACGGCCGGGCGGAATAACACACCCCTCAAGAGGGGAATCGCACAGCCCCCAGCGCCCCAAACGCATTTCTTCACGCAAAAAAAGAGGTTGCCGGTTGTCCGGGCAGCCTCTTTTTTGTTATGCGCTGCCCTACTTTCCTATCGCAAAGCCGTAGGCTATCCTTACCGCTACAAAACCATAATTATCACCAGGGGTGTAATAGCTGTCGTACCGGGCGCTGAAATCCCAGTGGCGGAAGGCAATGCCTAATGCCGGTGATAGCAGGAATTTCTTCTGGCCGGTACCAGAGTCGGTTTCCTCAACCCCTTCGCCAATCTCGCCATCAAAATAAACATGGGGCAAAAAGAAGGCTTTGAAACCCGCTTTAATTGGGATAATGCCAAAACTATCGTACCGTTTGGTGGTGCCGGGGATATACTTGCTTAAAAAATGGTCGGCGCCCGAGGTAAGTACCACCGCAAAACGGTTTGTAATGCCATATTGCAGGCTTATGGTGCCGCCCAGCACCAGCTCCGAGCTGATGGTAAGGTTACCGGTAGGGTCGCCGGCGTCAAAGCCGATGCCCATGCGCCAGCCGCCGGCGGGTACGGTTTGGGCTTTTAAATTAGTTGTAAAAAACAGCGCCGCCAGGGCTAAAACGGCAGCTATTGATCTTGATGCTCTTTTCATTAATAGTGATTTTAATAAATACTTGTTACTTACTAATACAGGCAGTTTTAAAAAGGCGTTGCTTTTAAGGGTAAATTTTTGTTTGCTTATTAATTCAAATTCCCGGCTGTAGTCGTAGACCAGCAGCTGTATCGTCATGAAAAAAGTTTACAGCAGGGGAGAAAAAAAAACCAACCTGCCTGCGTTTGAATTTTCTTCTTAAGTTTACCGTATAATTTTATCGCCAAATGAGAATCTACCTCCTGTTTTTGCTTTGCCTGTTATTTGTATCGTGCAAAAAATCACCGCCGGTGGAAGTACTTGGCGACCCGAGTGTTGATTACTTTAGCCCCGGCCTGGGCAATGTGGGTGACACCATCTTGGTCATCGGTCAAAATTTTAGCAAAACCGCGCAAAATAATGTTGTAAAATTCGGTACCGTGGATGCCCCTGCCTTTCGAAGTACTGTCCATCCGGCATCAATTGCCGACTCGCTCCAAGTGATAGTACCGGCCGGCGCCTCGTCGGCTGTACTTCGGCTAATGGTGTACACCAGGCAGGCAGTATCGAAAGATACTTTTTTTGTCACCACCGGTAAATGGATAAAAAGGGCGAGCCTGCCGGGCGGCGGCCGCTTTAACGGGGTTGCGTTTGCCATCGGCGACAAGGGATACGTTGGCCTCGGTACCGGGGAGGGTGTTTCGCCTGCTAATGAGCGGAACGATCTGTGGGAGTATGACCCGACTGCAGATACGTGGACCCGAAAAGCGGATTACCCGAATGGCACATTAAGGCAGTGCACCAGTTTTGTTATAAATGGCAAAGCTTATGTTGGCTTTGGAACGCAGACCACGTTATCTTACCTGAATAACTACTCGCTGTACGCGTATGATCCGGCAGCAAACGTTTGGACAAAAAAGGCCACCACTCCCGCCTATGAAACGGATGATGTGGTGGGCTTAGCTGCAAACAACACCGGGTACATTATCACCGGTTTTTACAGCAGCCAGTTTTTAACTTACGACCAGCCTTCGGATACCTGGCAGGTAAAAGCAAATTTCCCCGGGCCAACGCGTTCACAGGCATCGGGCTTTGTCATCAACAATGAAATATACGTGGGCGGGGGCAACTCGGGCCAGATACTAAGCTATAATGATCTCTGGAAATACAGCCCAACGGCGGGCATCTGGACGCAACTGGCCGGGGCGCCTGCGTCAGGATACCCCGAAATCAGTTTCTCGCTCAACGGGAAGGGGTACCGGGGACTGCCCTATTACGGTGGTTTTTACGAGTATGACCCGGTTGCCAATACCTGGGCCAGGAAAAAACCATTCCCCGGGATCGCCTATAAATACCAGCTGTCATTTACCGTAAATAACCGGGCGTTTGTAACCTGCGGTTTAATAGACAACGGCTATTCAGCTGAAACCTGGGAATTTGTGCCCTGAAAAGCGAAATACTTTTGTTGGTATCAACGAGTTGCATGATCAATTTGAATAGAGCCCCACACTGCACCTGGCCGGTTTTCATTTTTTGCCGGACGCCGCTTTTTTATTAGCTTTAGGATAAAGAAAAAAACAACATTTTAGCCATTATGCGCCTCATCGCAAGCCTCGCAGTTTTACTTTTCATAGGTCTGTCAAATATCGCCTGCGCGCAGGATGATATTAATAATGAAAAATTCACCTATACATTCAATACCGGCGATAGCAGCGCCTTGCTCACCTATAATGGCAAAAGCCATGCTTTCAGTTTTGCGATACCCGGAAAGGGACTTACCCGGCAGGACGTTGAGACCAGGCAGCCAAACCAGGTTTTCATAAACGCGGGCAAAACTATTGTACAAGTATCGCTCATCCCGCTGCCGCAGCCTATTGCGCCGGCCGTGCAGCTGAGCAGTTTAACAGATGATCAAATAAAAGAAACGCTGGATGGGTATGTGCAATACGAGATCGATTATATGAAAAATGATTTGAAAATAAAGCCGCATAACCTAAAAAAGGAATGGAAAACCATTAACGCAAAACTGGTGCTGGTTTGGTATTTTGAATTTGACGTCGGGACAAAAGAGGCCGGTAAAACCGTCACCGCACAGGCATATATTTCAAGTATTTGCTATAACCAGGTTGTTGATCTCGACATTCCTTTATACACGCCCGCCGATGCCGATGCGGCAAACGTTATGCTTGCTGGTATACAGGCAAGCCTTAAAATGTTTGATAAGCCGCTAAATGGCGGCAAGTGATAATTTTGATGCATGTCGTCTCAGGGCCCAGTGCTGCTCAAACACAAAAAGCATTCATTTTGGGCTTCTGTGAATACCCAAAATGAATGCTTTTCCCGAAATGCTTTGAAGGCGTAAGGCGCCGTAAGCCCAGGTTATGATTTTTCTGCAGCGATCTTGGTTACCTGGATGGTATCGCCGGTCACGGTGCCATCAACTGAAACGTCTTGTCCGGCAAATTTTACAACGGCCTTTTGGTTGGCTATTTTGTAAACTTTATCGCCTACAACCAGCACGGCCGAAGCTCCATTTTTTAGACATTTTTTAACACAGGCAACGCGTGAATCCGCCGGGGTCATCTGCGTTTTGCTTGCCGCACAGGTAGAATCCTCAATAACGCCTTTCAGGTGAACCTCGTCGGGCCTAAATGCAAATGATACGCTGATGGCTAAAACCAAAACGAATGGCAATAAATACTTTTTCATGGTTAACGGTTTAATTTTGGATGTGTAAATATAAAAAAAATCGATTAACAGTACGCAACAAAAAATATTTAACGCAGCTATCTTAAGCCTCTATGAGGTGGCCCGATTTTTCATCATATTTTTTCAAATTAGAAAAATAATTATTTTTCGATTATGGATTTTATGATTCCCACGCATCTGTAATGATATGAGGAAATTTTTACATCGCTCAACAACCCAAACTCAAAGGTTTTTATTGCTTGCTCCTATATTTTGCTTGCTGACTATTAATGGTACAGCGCAAACTAATAAAACCATATCAGGCGACACGGCGTTCTGGTATAAATACCAGCTGGGGGAATGTGAAAAGTTGAATATACCCTTATTAATTCCGTCCACCGACAAATTTCATTTTCGTTTTTGGACAGATGACCAGGCAGTCGATATTTGGTCGGTGGACGGCACAAGCTATAATGGGCTTATCACCAGCTTTATTAACTCCTCCGTGGATAACAATGCAAATAACCCTTCAAAAGAACAAAAACAACCTCAGACTTTCGCCAAACAGGATTTATTAGATACAGCACTTGCACGACAAGCATTCAAATTGACCACACAAATCGCCGGTATGCCTACTGACCAAGAGATCAAAGGCTGGCATCAGGGCTTTGATGGAATTGAATATGTTATCGAAACATCAACCCAATCCAATTATAGCCTCCGAAGCTATTGGACTCCAACAGCCCAGGATAGTTCACTTTTGGAAGCGAAGAAAATAGAGGTATTTGTTAAAGATTTGGATTCGTTATTAAACTTGGGGCAAAAATTTCATGATTTTTTTGCTTCACTACAACCGGGTGCTTATACCAATGGGTTTATGATAACGGTAAAACTCACGCCAGAGCAGATCCAATATTATAAGAGAACTAAACCGTACAGGGATTATTTGAAGTCGATAAGTGATACCCTTAACCATTACCTAAGTGATACTTTATCAAGGATTTTTGCAAAACAGAGCGGCCTGCAATGTTATGATGAATTTTTTTTAAAGTTTTCGACGGATAATCGCCTTCTCAAGATTACAACAAATAGTGAATTCACCGACCGGGAAGATAAAAGGCAATATATGGATTGCACGAAAAAAATAAAGAAGGCATTTAATCAAGTTAATGTAGCCTTTGTACATTCGCAAATACCCTATTGGAAAGAGCTCATGTTTTCGGATGGGACAATTACCGTTTTTGATACTTCGAACGGTGGTTTGTAAATTGTTGACCTCGAATGGTCCATGCAGAAAATCCGTTGAACAGGAGCCAGATGTAAAAATTCGCGTCGTATTTGGTGATCACAAAATAATTGTAAACAGTATGAGCAATTACCTGTATATAGCAGCATGAGTTTGTTGATCACTATTGTAGTGTTTGCCGGTATCGCCTGGCTATGGTTCCGGAGCCGGCATCATAACGCAGTACAGGAAGAAAAAACACCCGGTACCTATCGCGCTATTCTTAGCGAAAAAGTTACCTACTACCAAAAACTTACTGAGGTGGATAAGGCGAAATTCGAGAAAAGAATGGATGAGTTTTTAGCGGACGTCCATATCGAGGGGGTCGGAACGGAAATAACGGATGTCGATCGTGTACTCATCGCGTCGGGCGCCATAATCCCGATCTTTGGTTTTCCGGATTGGAAATACAAAAACCTGACCAATATTATTCTATACCCCGACACCTTCGACCAGGAGTTTCAGTTTGAAGGAGAAAACCGGAATATCCTCGGGATGGTCGGTTCGGGTTACATGAATGGACAGATGCTGCTGTCGAGAGCTGCACTTTTAAAAGGATTTTCAGGGTCAGCCGGGGAGGGGAATACGGCCATTCATGAATTTGTTCATTTGCTGGATAAATCCGACGGCGATACCGATGGCATCCCCACTAACTTTATGGAACGGGCCTACGTAGTTCCATGGCTTAAAATGATGCACCAGGAAATGCATCGCATAGCTGCCGGCAAATCAGATTTCAACCCCTACGGTTTGACCAATGAAGCTGAATTCCTGGCGGTAGCTGCAGAATACTTTTTTGAAAAGCCCGATCAGCTAAAACATAAACACCCTGAACTGTATGAGGCGCTCAGCAAAGTATTTGGGCAGGATCCGGCAACAGGCACCGCCTTTGAAATAGGCTAATCCCCCGCCAAGCTTACCTTAAAAAGCTTATCATTTGTCGCCATTAACCCCTCAAAATGGCATTTGTGCCACCGTTTGGCTGGATTATTCCGGGTAAATTTGTAGCGCTCACTTACCAACACGATGAAAAGAACTTTCTTCCTTTTTACACTTTGCACCATGCACCTGTGGCCTTTAATTGCTCTTTCTCAAAACGAACCCGCTATTGCTGCGGGAAAAGATATTGCGGTCGTTCAAACGGAATATGGGGCGGTACGCGGCTATATACACAACGGCATATACACCTTTAAAGGCATCCCTTATGCAAAGGCAGCGCGTTTTATGCCTCCGGAAAAACCTGCGCCGTGGGCGGGTATCCGCAGCTGCCTGGCTTACGGGCCGGTTTGCCCAACCACCCAGTCGACATCCTTTAGTGACGAATTTGCGTTTGCCTTTCAACAAAACCCGGGCCATAGCGATGAGGATTGCCTGAACCTGAACATCTGGACAAAAAAGACCGGCAATGGCGAAAAAAAACCGGTTATGGTATTTCTTCATGGCGGCGGTTTTGCGTCCGGGTCCTCAATAGAATACCCATCCTATGATGGAGAAAACCTGAGCCGGAAAGGGGGTGTGATACTTGTCAGCATAAACCATCGTTTAAATGTGCTCGGATTTTTAGACCTGTCGGCTTATGGCAAAAAATATAAATATTCTGCAAATGCGGGCGCAATGGATATCGTGGCCGCATTAAACTGGGTTAAAGAAAATATAGCCAACTTCGGCGGCGACCCCGATAACGTAACCATTTTCGGACAATCAGGCGGCGGGGCTAAAGTCAGCTGTTTGATGAACATACCTTCGGCTAAAGGTTTATTTCAGAAGGCTATTGTGCAAAGCGGCAGCTACCTTACACGCTTTACCGAAGATAGCATTGCAAAAAAAGTAAGCGTGGTTTTACTGGCCGAATTAAATTTACAACCGAGCCAGGCAGATTCGCTTCAAAAAATACCCTATGAACGCTTGAGCGCCGCCGGCTTAAAAGCCTTAAAAAAGGTGGAGAAAACGCTAAAAACGGCGGATATGGCAGCTTTTGGTTTGGAATGGGGTCCTGTACGCGATGATAATTTTCTGCCTTACCAGCCCGGCGACGCTAAGGCCATCGCACTTTCAAAAAATGTGCCCCTGTTGGTAGGTACCTGCAAAAATGAGTATAACCCGTTTATACCAGGCGCAAGGGGTATTTCGATGGATAGCGCCAGGGCCAAATTGCACCGGAAATACGGCGACAAGACCGAAGCATATTTCGCCGCCGTAAAAAAAGCCTATCCCGAAACGGTAAAGCCTTCAGACTATATGGACGTCGATCTCATTTTCCGCCCTCTGGCTGTCGCGCAGGCGGATAATAAGGCAATACCGGGTGCAGCGCCGGTATACATGTATCTTTTTAAATGGCAATCACCGGTATTGGATACCCTGTTCAAAGCTTTTCACTGCATGGACCTGCCGTTTGTTTTTGATAACATACAAAGATGCGAAGAGATGACCGGGGGCGGCAAAGATGCTTACGCCCTGGCTGATCAGGTTAGCCAGGCCTGGATAAATTTCGCAAAAACAGGTAACCCTAATTCCAAAGGGTTACCTGCCTGGCCCGAATATACGCCTGAAAATGGGGCCGTAATGCTGTTTGATAATAAATGTGAAGTGAGATACCACCATGACAAGGAATTGCTCGCCATAGGAGCGGGGGAGTAGTGCCAAGTCAAAAGTCTTTAGTCGCAAGTCTTAGGTCAAATTTTGTTTAATCCCTGGGTTATGACTTTTGACTGAAGAGTATCCGTCAAATTAAAAATGGTACGACATTAGTTGGACTTACTTTTAGCCCGGACCATAAATAGCTTATCAGTGCATCCCATTGGCGGCAGTTTTAAAATAAGGTTTGTAAGCGACCAGCCGTTTCAGCAGGTCCTTGTTTTCAGCAACTATTTTTGCCGTTTCCTTTTCGCCTGCCGATAAAATTATATAGCCGAAGGGGCCTTTCCTGGCGCCCAGCAGCAAATCGCCCGGATTAATCACCACCGGGCCATCTGCCTGCCCGTCGGGTATGTTGCCGATGTCGGTGTTGGTAACCCCGGGGGCGTAAAACATGTAATGCGGCATATTCATCGTCATTATTTGGTTACTGGCCGGTGTGCCCGTGTATGCGCGCATCACCGGCCCCAACATATAGGAGACTCCTGTCCTTGCCGGCGCTTTATATATCCCTTTCCTGATCCTGTCTAAAACCAGGTTCCTCACCTGTGGACCGGTAAATTTTCCGGAAGCCCTCATAGCCGCAACATCCATGTCAACCCGAAAAATTGTGCGCGCGCCTTCAGCGTCGAAACTCATAGCAGCCACCATGTCTTGCCTGAATTCGCCCCATTCCCAGCCGGTCCGGTTAACGTAACAAACAAACCCGTTCGACCCTTTTCGTGCTACATAGTAGCCCTTATTCGGATCTAACAAATAAACAGTGGCGCCCGGGCGCAGTTGCGGAGGAAGTGAGCTTAATGCGAAATCAGTCTCCAGGGCTGCCGGCATTTTTTCAAGCTGCCAATCGGCGGACTTTTGAGCTAAACAGACAGTGGAGATAAACAAGAAGAAAAATAAGAGGAAGGCTTGCAGGCATTTTTTTGCCGGTTTGATTTTAGTTTTCATGTCCAGGATTTTTTGCTTTAATATTTGCAATAAAGATATTGGCCACTATCCCACCCGGCAGGGGGCGAAAATGCCAATTTAAGGGTGGATTTGGGTCAATTAAAATACGCCCTGTAAAAGAAAAGCGCCGTGATGACCACAATAAGCCCGCTGATCAGTGTACGAAGCACCGCCTGGTTAAGCCTGCGCGAATAGTATGCGCCCGCATAACCGCCAATGGTTGTTGCGATCAGCATTATGCAGGTTTGCGGCCACCATATTTTTCCCGACAATATAAAAATGACAACTGCGATGGAATTAGCCGCGCCCACCAGCAGGGTTTTATTGGCGTTAATTAATTTAATGTCGGTTAGCCCAAACAGGCTCCATACAGCCATCATCATAATGCCTGCACCGCCGCCAAAATAGCCGCCGTAAATGCCCAGGATAAATTGCGTGACGAGCATCGCCTTGCGGTTGATGGTAAACCGGCTTTGTAAAAAAGCGTTTAGCTGTTTGCCGAAAATGAACGTGAAACCGCCGACAAGCACCAACCAGGGAATAATTTTGTCGAAACTGTTTGAGGGGGTGAAGATGAGCAGCAGTGCGCCGATGACTCCGCCGGTAAGCGAGAGCGCAATAAGGTATTTTAAGGCGATACCTTCGAAACCTTTAAAATCCTTTCGGAAAGCATAAATACTGGCCAGGCTGCCAGGGAACAAGGCCACGGTGCTGGACGCATTAGCCGGAACCGACGGCAGGCCGGCATAAATAAGTACCGGCATGCTGATAAAAGTGCCCCCGCCGGCTACGGCGTTGATGGCCCCGGCAAAAAGTCCGGCTGCTAATAAAAATAAATCGGTGTAAATATTTAAGCTGGCCATGGTAAAGGATTGATCATACGGTTAGTCAAAAGTTAAAAGTCGCAAGTCTAAAGTCGGTTTTGGCGACCTTTTGGACTTAAGACTTTCGACTTGGAACGGCCTTTTGCTTTTTAAGTGCATTGGCATATTTGTGTCATTTCACATTGGTTTCAGCGGCTTCAATTGACTTTAAAGTGCAGTTTTACCAGGTTGGTTATGCCGCCGGCCGCTATCTGCAGGCCCACGCAAAAGATTAAAAAAGCCATAAACCGGTTGATGATCTGCTCGTTACGTATCCCGATGTAACTGATAAGCCGGTTTGTATTTAAATAGAAAATAAAGATGAGGATGCATATGCCGAGAATTGAAACCAGCAGCGCGGCAATGTTGAGCAGGTAAACAGACATGTCCGAATTTGCACCATTGGCGCTTAGCGTAAAAAGGACGGCTATGGTGCCGGCCCCGGTAGTAATGGGGAAGGTGATGGGGTAAAAAAGCTTATTAGCCACCAGGGGTATAGGCTCCGTTTCAACATGGTCCTTCTCGTCGTTTTCCGGCACTTCTTTGTCATCGGCAGAAAGAAATTCCCAGCCGATCTTGCAGATCATAATACCGCCGGCCAATTGTATAACCGGGATCGATAATCCAAACAACTCCAATATCCAGTGCCCTACCAAAACCGTAACCGCACAAATAATAAAGCAATAGATGGTGATCTTTTTTACAAATTTTATCCTTTCCTTGCGGGATACATGCATAAAATAGGGGCTTACAATAAAAGCCGATCCGATGGGGTTAACAACCGGGAACAGGGCTACAAAGCCTATAAAAACCAGGTGAATAAAGGTTTTAAATTCCTGCGACATATAAATTGGCTGAAACGAAATTAGCGCTAAATCATCAATAAGCTGCCGTTCAATGTTTATGCCTTCTGTTAACCTATTGATGTATTTTCAAAATCGTACTGTTACCATAATCAGCCACATAAACATTGTTTGCAGCATCTACCGCAACACCATAAGGGCCGATCAGCACAATCGCTGTGCTTTTGCCATTGGTGGTGCCGCTCAGTGTGCTTACCACGCCGGCGGGGCTGATCACCCTTACCAGGTTGTTGCCCCAGTCGGCCACATACACATTGCCCGCGGCGTCAACCGCAATGCCTGTAGGGTTTTTAAACGAAGCCGCCGTGCCCGTCCCGTTGGCTGACCCTGCCGAGCCGCTGCCGGCAAGCGTACTTACCACCCCGGCAGGGCTTATTTTGCGGATCAGGTTATTGCCATAATCGGCTACATAAACGTTAAACGCGGCGTCGACGGCAATCGCGGTAGGCGTATTAAACGAAGCCGCGACGCCGGTACCGTCCACCGCACCCGGATTGGTATTGCCGGCCAATGTGCTAACCAGCCCGGCAGGGCTGATCTCCCGGATCAAATTATTGCCATAGTCGGCCACATAAACATTACCATTAGCATCGATAGCAATACCTTGCGGGTTTGTGAAGGTGGCGGCTGTCCCGGTTGCATTAACAGAACCGGCCGCACCGCTGCCGGCGAAAGTGCTTACCAAGCCTTGCGGACTTATCTCGCGTATCAAATTGTTTCCGTTTTCGGCTACATAAACATTACCCGAAGCGTCCACCGCAACTCCGGTTGGCGCGTTAAATGTAGCGACTGTGCCGGCCCCGTTTACCGAGCCTTGCTGGCCATTTCCGGCCAGCGTGGATACCGCCCCCGCCGGGCTGATCTCGCGAATGAGGTTATTGCGGAAATCGGCTACATAAACATTCCCGGAAGCATCCACCGCAACCCCGGTTGGCTGATAGAACGAGGCGCCTGTTCCCGTGCCGTTAATGGAGCCCTGCACACCGTTTCCCGCCAGTACATCAGCTGTAGCCGGGTTTTGTGATGGGAAATTATAAACAATATCCTTTTGGCAGGCGGTGAAAAGCATTATCGTTACAAACAGCAGGGAGTAGGTTATTTTCATATTGGTTTTCAAAATGGGGTGTTTTTGCCTGGCATCGTTCACTACATATAGCCAGCGCAGACCAAAGTTAAGAGATTTAATTTCCAACACCGAATTTCGGGCGTTGAATTATGCCTTCTGGTAATAAACCTGTTCCAGCATTAATTCGGTTAGTTTTTCACTCACCAGGGTGGTTATTTTCCCTGGTTTGCCATTTCCGACGGGCCTGCCATCAATGGCAATTACAGCGCAGGCGTTTTTGGTGGAACTGCTGATAAAAGCCTCTTTGGCCGTTTCAATATCGTTTAAGGTAATATTCCTTTCGCTTATCCGGTAATTTTCGATGGGCAACTGCAGCACCTTGCTGCGCGTTATCCCCGCTAAAATATTATCTTTTGGCGTAACAATTTCATCATCAGTCACCAAAAAAAAGTTAGCCCTGGGGCATTCAGTGATGAGATTATTGTAATAATATAAAACTTCGTCGGCATTATTATCTTTAACAAAGGGCCTCAGCAATATGGCCTGCAGGTAATCAATGGTCTTGACAGCGGGCAACTGCCTCTGGTGCTGGTAGGTGACCAACTTCATCGGTTGTATATAATCCGGGCTTTCCATTTTAAAAGGCGTTTGGATGAGGATGAGGTTAGGCGTTCCCAGCGCATAACCGTCAGCAGAATAGCCGCCCGTCAGGATGATCTTTATTGCAGAATCAGGGAGCCGGTTGTGTTCCATCAGGTTATGGATAGCCTGTTTTAATGCCCGCCTGTCCAGGCCTGCGTCAAGGTTCATCGCTTCTGCCGACCGGTAAAAGCGATTTAAATGATCATCGATAAATATGGGCCGGTTATCAATGATCTTAAAAAAATCAAATATGCCATAACCGCGGTGGATACTCAGGTCGCTTACACCAACTGTTGCCAGCGCTTCCGGCACGATTTCATTATTTATCCAAACATATTTTGGGGTACTTTCCATCTTGAAATTCGAAATATTTTAATAATCACGCCGGATGTATTGGGCGATGTCCAAAGGTAAGTGAAAAAAAGTATTTGCAATTTAAACTTCGAAGTATCGCGCCATCCTAAAGTAAATGCCGGATATACTTTTGACGATTAAAACTATTTGCTTATCCATTCTTCCAATGGCTGATTTTTTCTCGAATTCAGCCTTTAAAAAAAGCGCCCGAATATTTGCTAAATCGATTTATTTGATTTTTATTTGCTAAATCATTTTAGCTATGGGCCTATTTGCTTTTTTACAGCGCCGTGCGGGTATTTTTTCATTGATGATGGTCATCACGGCAACTGTAGCCCGTGGTCAAAAAGTTGCGCCGTTTAAAACTGGCGACCGCATCGTATTTATGGGTAACAGCATAACCGATGGCGGCCATTACCACTCATACATCTGGTTATATTACATGACTCATTTTCCCAACACGCGTATTGATATCGTAAATGCCGGCATAGGCGGCGATGTTTGCAAACAAATGCTGGAGCGACTGGACGACGAGGTGTTTGCCAAAAAGCCAACCATCATGACGTTCACTTTTGGCATGAACGATACCGGCTACCAGAATTACCCACCCGACAAAGCCGATTCGGCCTACAATGTTAAGGTGACGGAATCTTTAAAATACTTTAAGCTGGTTGAAGCGGAATTGAACAAACACCCCGAAATAAAAAAGATCATGCTGGCCTCGCCGCCGTATGACGAAACCTCGAAAATAAGATCCACGCCATTATTAAAAAAGAACGCGGCGATATTAAGGATAGTAGCTGAGCAGCAGCAAGCCGCCCTTCGAAATAACTGGGGTTTTATTGATTTTAATAAGCCCATGCTGCTGATTAACCAGCGGGGGCAACAAACCGACAGCACGTTTACAATGGAATCGCCCGACCGGATACACCCGAGCAATGATGGTCAGATGGTGATGGCCTATACCTTTTTGAACGCACAAGGGCTCGCCGGGAAGAAAGTGGCCGACGTGTCCATCGACGCAAAAAATAAAAAGATTGAAAGATCGGATAACTGCAGCATTTCAAATTTAGCGGCAGGCGCCGGACATGTTTCATTTGATTATTTAGCCGGATCGCTGCCTTATCCGCTTGATTCCATCCCCGGCGGTTTTGGTAAACCGGCAAGATCGCAGCGGGATGCATTAAAATTGATCCCTTTTACCGGCGATTATAACCAGGAAATTATTTCCGTAAAAAAGCTTGATAACAATTCAACTTACCGGCTAAAAATGGATGACAAACTTGTAGGTCAATGGACCGGCGCCGACTTTGAAAAAGGGATAAACCTGGCCCTGGTTACCGCAACACCCGAGTACCAGCAGGCGTTGGCGGTAATGCAATTGAACGAAGAAAGATGGTCCATAGAACGGCATCTGCGCGAATATTACTGGATACAGTATTCCATTCTAAAACCAAAGGGACTACTGTTTAACGACAGCGAATCAACGGTCGACTCGCTCCAAAAATATGCGATGAAGGACTTTTTTGTTGCGGTAACCATCCCAACCTATCAAAAGGCACGCTTCAAAATAGTGCGCGATGCCTGGCAAAAAGAAATGGCCCTGTTAACCGATGAGATATACAGGGTTAATAAACCGAAGTTGCACCATATCGAGATCACTTTATCAAACTGAAAATGCCTCTCCGCCGGAATATGTTTAAATATAAATTGCTTTGCGCACTGGTAATAAGCGCTTTCTGTTTTAGAACCGTGTCTGCCCAGACCGCCTGGTATGTCGACGGCTACCACGGTGGCATTTACGGAGGATACCCCCAGTTTTACACCCGCTTTTTGGTGGAGATGCTCAACAAAAACCCCGATTGGAAAATAAACCTGGAGATAGAACCGGAAACCTGGGATGATGTGCAAAAGAACGATTCAGCAGCCTACGCTCAATTTAAGGCGCTTGCCGTTGATCAGTCTGCCAATGGCAGAATAGAGTTTATCAATCCCGATTACGCACAAAGCTACCTGTACAATATATCCGGCGAAAGTATTATCCGGCAGTTCAGTTACGGCATGCGCAAAATAAGGGAGCATTTTCCGAATGCCGCCTTCACCAGCTATTCGTCCGAAGAACCCTGTTTTACCAGTGCGCTGCCGCAAATATTAACGTCATTCGGTATCAAGTTCGCTTCGCTTAAAAACCCAAATACTTGTTTTGGCGGTTACACGGCGGCGCATGGGGGAGAATTGGTGATATGGATAGGTCCCGATGGAACAGGTATTACCACTGCGCCCCGTTATGCGATTGAAAAACTATCCGATAAATCAACCTGGCAAACCATTGGCTGGGAGAACTCGCCCAACTATGTAAATACAGCGCTTGCAGCCGGGATACAACACCCGGTTGGAATGACCATACAGGACGCCGGCTGGAAAGGCGGCCCGTTTATGGGGAACGGCCTGCGTTTCGGCATCAAAACCAATTATACCACCTGGCGCAATTATTTTGAAAATGTAGCCTCAGCTGATGCTAAACCGGTATGGAAACCGACGCAGGAAGATATGCTGGTAAACCTTGTTTGGGGTTCGCAGGTAACGCAAAAAATTGCGCAGGAAGTGAGGGCAGCGGAAAACAAGATCATCGCCGCCGAAAAAATAGCTTCCATGGCAAAAATATATAAGGATCAACGTTACCCCGCTATGACCCTTGATTCGGCATGGCGCACACTTTTGCTGTCCCAGCATCATGATTGCTGGATAGTGCCTTATAACGGCAAGCCAGGCGCTACGTGGGCTGATAAAGTGCTGCAGTGGACAAATTATACCGATGAGAAGAGTGACAGCATCATTTACTCATCCGCCGCGAACTCTGCCGGGCAATTGGGCGGCCCGGGTATGAACGTCCGGGTTTATAACACGCTTGGCATAAGCCGGGACGAACTGGTGTCGGTTGACATTCCAGAAAAATTCTTGAATATGCCTATTCATATTGTAGATAGCCAGGGCCAATCTCTTCTCACTCAAAGCGTAAATGATGGCGTTTCAACGTCAAAAAAGATAATTTTTAAGGCCACAGCGCCATCAATCGGCTACAATACCTATCGTATCGAGGCCGGTAAAGCAGTGGCAAGCAAGGGCGCGATTGTGAAAAAGCTTGCTGATGGGAATTACCGGATTGAAACAGATTTGTACACCATTTTAATTGATCCGCATAAAGGGGGCATAATAACCAGCCTGATCGCCAAAAAGCTAAATAATAAGGAGTTTGTAGATAAAGCTAACCCGAGGGGTTTTAACGAATTGCGCGGCAATTTTTATAAAGACGGCGGCTTTAAATCGAGTGAGGATCACCCGGCCGATGTTCAAGTCCTGGAAAACGGACCTTTGCAGGTAAAACTGGCCGTCAACGGAACCATCGATAATTATCCGCTTACCCAATATCTTACCGTTGGGCAAGGTCAGCAAAGGATCGACCTGCAGGTAAACATTGATTGGAAAGGCAACCCGGGTATTGGCGAAGCAACGCCGCCCGGAACTTATAAATGGCAAAATCCCAAAAAAGCTTTTTATGACGACCGGTATAAATTGCTTGCGCTGTTTCCCCTTAACATAAAAGGACAAAAAGTTTACAAAAACGCTCCTTTTGATGTAACAGAGAGCCGCTTGTCCAATACTTTTTACACCAGATGGGACAGTATAAAAAATAACGTTATTCTGAATTGGGTTGATGTTACCGACGGTCAGGGGAAATATGGTATGGCTTTGTTTACCGACCACACCACCAGCTATACCCATGGCGCTGATTTCCCTTTAGGACTGGACGTGCAATATTCGGGAATGGGCCTATGGGGCAGGGATTATAAAATTGACGGCCCGACTACCATACATTATTCCATTTTGCCACACGCAGGCAAATGGGACCAAAGCCACATTTGGACAGCGGGAACGGTGCTTGCCGAACCCCTAATTGCATCCATTTCAGATGCCAAAGCAATGCCGGGCAACCCGGCCAGGTCATTTATCAGCATTAACAAGCCGGGTTTCGAGATCAGTTCTATGATATTTAACGGGGACACGCTGCTCGTAAGGATATATAACGCGGAAGGCGATGCATCTCCCCGAAAGATCACATTCAATGGAAAAATAGAGAAAGCAGAACTGGTGGAATTAAACGGCGCAATTAGGGAAGTGATGAAGACAAACGCCGACGGTAAAAATACCACTACAGAAGTGGCCATGCCACGATATGGCTTCAGGACATTAAAATTAACAGGCGTGCAGGCGTCGGAATATTGAGCGGACGATAAGTGCAGAATTTTTTCAATTAATTTAGCACAGATTTGCTAAATCGTTTTTTTTGCATAATTTGGGCGATATTTTAGAGCCCGATTGCTTAACCAATAATATACCTGGCCATTTTTATCCTGAAAAGGCAAAATTGGCGTCCATTTTTAAATTGTGTCATCAATGAATGTAAAGTCGTTTGTTGTTTTAATCCTATCGGCATGTTTGTGGGTAGGCGTAGCTAAGGCGCAAACCCCGGGGGACGAAGTAAATCCATTTATCGGCGCAAGCACCAGCGCTGCCGATGCGGGTATTTACCATGGCCTGGGTAAAACTTTCCCGGGAGCGGCGACACCTTACGGGATGGTACAGCTTAGCCCTAATACCATCACCGGCGGCGACAATGGCTCAGGTTATAGCTACGAACACACGAGTATTGAAGGATTTGCTTTTACGCAAATGAGCGGCGTAGGCTGGTATGGCGACCTGGGTAATTTTTTGGTGATGCCCACCACCGGGAAACTGAAGACCAGCGCGGGCAGCCTGGAGCGTCCTGAGGAAGGCTACCGCTCGCGTTATGCAAAGGCAAGTGAGCAGGCAAAGGCCGGCTATTATTCGGCATATCTGACCGACTATAAAGTTAAAGCCGAGATGACCGCTGCCCCCCATAGCGGTATCCTGCGTTTTACCTTCGCTCAAAATAAACAATCACGCATACAAATAGATCTCGCCCGTAGGGTCGGGGGAACTTCAACCCTGCAATATGTAAAGGTGGTAAATGGCCATACCATCGAAGGCTGGATGAAATGTACGCCTGATGGCGGGGGATGGGGCGATGGCGCAGGCCATGCCGACTACACGGTGTATTTTTATGCAGAATTCAGCAAGCCGCTTAAAAACTTTGGCGTGTGGAGCGCCGATATACCGGATAGCTGGAGTCGCAAACGGGAAGATGTGGAAAGCGCGCGGTACCAAAAGCAAATTGCCAATGCGGAAGTATTAAAAGGTGTAAGGGAAAAAGAAGGCAAGCACCTGGGTTTTTATACCGAGTTCGGCACGAATGATAATGAGCAGGTATTGTTAAAATCGGGCATCTCTTTTATCAGCATGGATGGCGCAAAACGTAACCTCCAAAAAGAAATACCCAACTGGGATTTTGACGCTGTTCGCCAGCAAGCAAGGAACTTGTGGAATCAAGCTTTATCAAAAATAAGTATCCAGGGCGGAACGCCAGAGGAACGCATCGTTTTTTATACGGCATTATATCACACTATGATCGATCCGCGCATCATCAGCGATGTGGACGGCCGCTATCCGGGTGGCGATGGGAAGGCACATTATGGCGCCAATTTTAACAAGCGCACCATATTCAGCGGCTGGGATGTTTTCAGGAGCCAGATGCCTTTGCAAACCATCATCAATCCTTCATTGGTGAATGACCTGATCAATTCGCTGGTGACCCTCGCGGATGAAAAGAAAAAGGACTACCTGGAACGCTGGGAAATGATGAACGCGTACAGCGGCTGCATGATTGGCAACCCTGTCGTTTCCGTGATCGCAGATGCCTATGCAAAGGGTATCCGGAATTACGATGTAAACAAAGCTTATCGCCTTTGTATCAACTCTGTCAACAGGTTTGGCAATGGCGATAAAGGATATACCCCCGAACCGTTGAGCATCTCCTACACATTAGAGTATGCTTATGCCGATTGGTGCGCCTCACAGCTCGCAAAGCAGCTGCACCAGCCTGCGGATGAAAAGAAATATGCGGACCGCAGCGAGGACTACAAAAACATCTTTGATAAAGATAAAGGCTGGTTCAGGCCGAGGGATAAGGAAGGCAACTGGCTGGCCTGGCCCGATTCGGGAAGAATAAAGCAATGGTATGGCACCATAGAAAGCAACCCTTACCAGCAGGGATGGTTTGTGCCGCAGGATGTCGACGGTATGGTGAAGCTGATGGGAGGGAGGGAGAAAGTTATTGCCGACCTGGACAACCTGTTTGACAAAACGCCCGAAAACATGATGTGGAACGATTATTTTAACCAGGCTAATGAGCCGGTGCATCATGTCCCGTTCCTGTATAATCGTATCGGCGCACCATGGCTTACCCAAAAATGGAGCCGCGCCGTTTGTCGCCGGGCGTATAAAAATTCGGTGGAAGGGTTAGTGGGCAACGAAGACGTCGGCCAAATGTCGGCCTGGTATGTTTTGGCGGCCAGCGGCCTGCACCCCGTTTGCCCCGGCGACACGCGGCAGGAGATCACCAGCCCGGTATTCAACAAAATAACCCTGAAACTCGATCCAAAATATGCCACCGGTATAACGTTTACCATCGTCGCCAAAAATAACTCCGGCACCAATATTTATATCCAAAGCGCAAAATTGAACGGCAAAACCTACAATAAATGCCATATCGACTATAAGGACATTGCAAAAGGCGGAACACTTGAATTGACGATGGGAGCTACACCAAATAAAAACTGGGGAATAAACTAAATATGAAAAAACTATTTACCATTCTGCTTGGCAGCATCATTTTAACAAATACTTACGCACAAAAAATAGCACCTTTCCATGCCGGCGACAGGGTGGCTTTCGTGGGTAATAGCATTACCGACGGCGGCCATTATCACTCCTACATCTGGCTGTATTATATGACGCATTTTCCAAATATGCGCATTACGTGTTATAACGCCGGTATTGGCGGTGATGCGGTCGACCAGATATACAACCGGTTTGACGACGATGTTTTCGGAAAAAATCCCACGGTTTTAACGCTTACCTGGGGCATGAACGATAGCGGCTATTTTGAATGGTACCGTGCGGATGCGCAGGATTTTATGAATAAAAGGTTAGCCGGATCATTCACAACTTATGGAAAACTAGAGGATAAGCTGAAACAGCGCCCGGACATTCGCAAGATCATCATCCTGGGGTCGCCGTATGACGAAACCACAAAGAGCAATCCTAAAAATCTGTATCCCAAAAAGAGTATCGCTTTCGCGAAGATCATAGCGTTCCAGGATTCGGCGGCAAAAAAGAATGGATGGGGTGTGGTCGATTTTTATCACCCGATGCTTGCGATAGATCAGCGGGAACAGCAAAAAGATACTTTATTCAGCCTGACACCGAACGACAGGATACACCCCGATAATGATGGCCACCTGGTGATGGCTTATTTATTTTTGAAAGCACAGGGCCTGGAGAATAAACCGGTAGCAGATGTCACCCTGGATGCGTCGAATAAGCGAGTGCTGAAAACGGTCAACTGCCAGATATCAGGCCTTGCTGCTACTGCAGATTCTTTGGCGTTCAATTATCTGGCCAATTCATTGCCCTATCCCGTTGACACCATCCCGCGCGGCTGGGGTAACCGTAAAAAGCAGGCGGAAGCATTAAAATTGGTCCCGTTCACCAATGATTTTAACCGGGAAATATTAACGGTAAAAAGCCTGAAAAGCGGCAACTATAATTTGTTGATCGATGGTGAATTGATGGGTACCTGGAGCAGCCAGCAATTTGCCGATGGGGTAAATATGGCTGAGATTACCGCAACGCCGCAATACCAGCAAGCGATTCAAATACGCGAACTTAATGAAGAGCGGTGGGATATTGAGCGCCGGCTGAGAATGTACATCTGGATGGAGTACGACTTCCTGAAAGGGAAAAATATGCTTTATAAGGATAACAACGCTGCAATGGACTCGGTAAAAAAATATGCGTTGAAAGACATTTTTGTAAACGGCAACAAAGACAATTATGCGCGGGCCCGGTATAAAAGCATCAGGGATGCCTGGCAAAAGGAGATGAATGTATTGACTGATGAAATATACGCCATCAATAAGCCCCAAACGCACCACATCACTATAATAGCTGCAAAATAAAACTGAAAAGGATTGACAAAATGATTACTTCAAAAAGGCTTTTTACAGCCGCATTTATATTTTTAACCGTCCTTTTGCTGAAAGCAAAGGCTGCCACTGTCGATACGGTTAATACCCACAGCGCGGCAATGAACAAAGATATTAAGGCCGTGGTAATAAGGCCGGATGATTATTCCATGTCGAAAAAATTCCCGGTGCTATATTTATTGCACGGCTTCAGCGGGAATTATTCCGATTGGGTGCTCAAGGCGCCATCGGTTAAGAAATTGTCGGATGTGTACCAGATGATTATAGTATGTCCGGACGGAGGCTTTGCCAGCTGGTACTTTGATAGCCCGATGAGTAAGGAGTGGCAATATGAAACTTATATTTCAAAAGAATTGATCGGCTATGTCGACGGTCATTATTCCACTATTACCGACCGTTCCGGGCGGGCCATTACCGGTTTAAGCATGGGCGGGCATGGTGCGCTTTACCTGGCATTTAAACATTTGGATATTTATGGCGCTGCCGGCAGCATGAGTGGGGGAGTGGATCTGAGGCCGTTCCCGGATAGTTTCGGGATCGAGCAGGTTTTGGGAAAATACAGCGAGTTTCCGCAAAGGTGGGAGCAGAACAGTGTGATCAACATGGTTTATTTGCTTAAACCCAACTCGCTGGCCATTATATTCGATTGCGGTTCATCAGATTTTTTATTCGAGGCCAACAAAGCCCTGCACGAAAAGCTGCTGGAAAGAAATATTCCCCATGATTTTACAGTACGGCCAGGGTCGCATACCTGGGAGTATTGGGGCAATTCCATCAACTACCATGCACTGTTTTTTAGCCGTTTTTTTAATAAGGAAAAATAAATAGCGATACGCGTTAGATAGATCAGAAATACCCGGTTGCGCAGTTTTTAAATGCCTGTTTTTGGTTCTTTATTTTATTGATTTATAGCCCTGTAGCAGATGAAGGACGTTCAACCTATGCGACATTTGTACAATTATAAAATATTTAAAAAAAAATTTGCTAAATCGTTTTTATAATGTAATTTAGCTGTTAGAATTTACATTCTTTAGATAATACCAATTATAGGAATAATCGCAAACTTTTGTTTGAGTTAAGTTTGGTGGTTTTTGTAAAAATTTGCTAAAACGATTTTATTAAACAAACAAATGCTTTGTTTGTTTACCGCTTTACCGGATAATTAATTGTAATAAACATATTAATATGAAGAAAATTTACGCTCATTTTTTTGTTGTTTTTCTCCTTTTTTGCTGTCTTGCACAGTCTTGCAAAAAGAGCGGAAGCTTCCTGTCGCAAACCAATACAACCAACCTGAACCTGGCGACAGTATTTGCCGACAGTTCGAGAACGGAAGGTTTTCTGGCAAATATTTATTCGAGCGCCAATATATCGGTAAACGCAGCGCGGTTTAGTGCAAACGGGACGGTTTGCGGCGGACTTGATGCGGCATGTGATGAATCAGAGCCCTCTCATAGTTATGCTACCGATGCTTCGGGATTTGCTACCGGTACCATTAATGCTGGAACGGTTAGCGACGAGCCCTATAATACCTGCTACACGCAAATACGGGCGGTAAACCAATTATTCGCAAATATCCATCTTACCAAAATGCTGGCCGCAAACAAGGCGGAATTGGTGGCCGAAGCCCGGTTTTTAAGGGCGTGGTATTACAGTATCCTGGTTGAACACTATGGCGGAGTGCCATTGGTAGGCAATAATTTATATACTTATGCTACCCCGATTAACGTTACCCGCGCTACTTATGCGGCCTGTATTACTTATATCACCTCGCAATGTGATTCTGCCGCTGCGGTGCTGCCTTTAACGCAAACAGGTCTTAGCTGGGGGCGAGCATCAGGTGGGGCTTGCATGGCTTTAAAAGCGCGCGTTTTGCTTTACGCCGCCAGCCCGTTATTTAACGGCACTACTTTGCCTCAGGATGCCGGGCCTGGCTCCAGTGGTCCTGTGCCGCCGGAACTTGTTGGTTACCCTTCTGCCGACCCTACCCGCTGGCAGCTGGCGGAGGCTGCCGCCCAGGCAGTAATTGCATCCGGCGCTTATACCTTGAATACGATAAACACTTACCAAACCTCTACACCGGGTTATGGTTTCCAGGGCTTGTTTCCTCAGCGTGTAAATACCGAATACATTTTTCAGTATATGCGGCCGGCAAACAGCGACCTGGAAGACTTGTTTCTGCCACCCTCGCGCTCGGGGGCAAACGGTGCGTTTCCATACCAGGGTATGGTGGATGCTTTCCCGATGAGCAACGGCAAACTGATAACTGACCCTACATCCGGTTACGATCCCACGCACCCTTACGATAACCGCGACCCGCGCATGAATTATAGTATCATTCATGATCAGACCGTATTGAGCGTAAGGACCGGAAGCGGATTGATCAGCGGCCAGGCGCCTGTCAATATCTACCTGGGCAATGGGAACAACCAAAACCCGGATGCCGTGCATATTGGTACGGTTACCGGTTACTACTGCAATAAAATGCTGGATCCAGGGGCGCTGGCCGCAACTATCGCCTATGTGTCAAATCGTTGTATACCGCTGATCCGTTACTCGGAGATATTGCTTGATTACGCGGAGGCGGCCAATGAGTACGAAGGCCCAACAATCAATGTTTATAATGCCATGCAGGCTGTGCGGCAGCGGGCAGGTTTAAACCCTTACCAGTTACCGGCCGGTTTAAGCCAGGCTCAAATGCGCACTTATATCCAGAATGAACGCAGGATAGAACTTGCCTATGAAGGTCACCGGTTTTTTGATGTTCGACGCTGGAAGATAGCGCCGCAGACCGAAAATATACAGGCAACCGGCATGGAGGTTGATGATAACGGCACAGCTGTAACTTATAATCCATTTAACGTTACGAAACACAATTTCAGACCGGCGATGTATTTGTGGCCATTCCCGATCAGCGAAACCGGGAAATCTGCCAGTCTTATTCAAAATCCGGGTTATTGAGTGAGTAGTAAATAAAAATAACAGGAAATTAATTATGAATAATCATTCGATATTAAGAAAACAAACCTGGCTGATCATAGCCCTGGTGGCAACGTTCTGCGCATCTTGTAAAATTGAACAGGTTGCGCCGGTCCCTGAATCTAAGAAAGACCTTACCGGCACTTGGAAGGTTATACAGGCCAGCCGAAACGGCACTAACCTTGTCCCGCTGTTTGATTTTACCCAGTTCAGCATTACGTTTAACGGGACTGCCGGTACTTATACATTGAATAACCCGGTCCCATTTATAGTACCCGCAAATGGCAAATACACATTGGATGACCCGCAGTATCCGTACTCGATAACCTTCACGGCCACTGGCGGGCAACCTGTGCCAACGGCCTTTAACTATCCCATTATAAATGGGGCACGACAGATCATAATGACTTTTAGCCCCGGCTGCGCTCAGAATAGCTATGTTTTTACATTATCAAAAACCAATTGATCAGGCTTAAAAAATTTAACATCAGATGAATAAACGCTTACATATAAAAGGGAAGAATTTATGGCGGCTTTGCGCATTAGTGGTATTAGGAATAGTGCTAAGTTGCTGCTACACCATTATCACCGAGGTTGACCAGCCGGCTACGGCCGTAGTAGGGTCAACCGTAAACATAACGGTGCACGTTAATAACTCGTGTAACAGCAGCGGCACTGCCCACGTTGTGCTCGGGTTTTTAACGCCAACCGGTTGGAACACCGCGCAAAACGCCAAAATAACTTACTCCTGCACAAAAGGCAACGGCAACATGGTGCTTATCCCCTCAACTACCATTGCAGTTAACAGCGGCGGCGTAAACTGGCCTACCTACATGAAAAACTTTTTTGGCAACGCCGGCAACTTAATAAACGATGTGCAGTGGACGGCTTACGAAAGCGATGTTCCAATCACTTATAATAATGGCGATAAGATCAATGGCACATTTAATATCACCTTTAACAACATCGGCGCCGATGGTAACCCGACCGAAGTTAAGCTTGCCTATGTGGTGGCTAACGACCAAAACGGTTTCACCTTTGACGGTAACGACGGCGATTCAAGCCCGACCAGCGAATATTATAACGAAATGATCATGCCGTGCTTTCAGCTGACAGGAGGCACCGGCGACCTGGTCGATTTTTGTAACCCGCAACTAACAACTATCGATCCGCCAAAATCCCTCGATAACGATATCGTCACCCTCACTTATAATAATAATGTTGTTACCCCTGCTCTTCTGCCCAACGCCAGCGCTGTGTACCTGTGCGCAACCGCTACATTAAGCGACGGTACAACAGTTACCGTTTGTGATCAGTCCGCACAAACAATGCTTACGCAAACTGCAGCTGCAAGCGGAATTTACCAGCTCACCTTTTGGCCCCGAAAACTCTTTGGCGTCACGGCCAGTCAAACCGTGGTGAGCATGACCTATTTTATAACCGATAAAACCGGTACAACAAAGGTGGGATATGGCGGTACTACATCCCCATTTACATATAAGTTTAAATGCACGTAAAATGCAAGGGATAAAAATGTAATATTCTTATTAACAGTACTTTATAATATAATCATAGCCGCCTTTATATAATGAATAACAGGGTATGAGGGCCAAAATTGTGTTCAACAAATTAACAATTTAAATCTGATTCTATGCTTAATTGCTACTTACAGAAATACTTAACGGGAATCATTGTGCTGATATTAACGGTGGTGAATATTCACATCGCCGCGGCGCAGCAGGATTCAACGGTTAAAGCCCCCGTTCATCCTGGCTGGGCCAGCGGCATTGTTTTGGATGAATATAGTCAGCCTTTAAAAGGCGTAAACATACGGATCAAAGGCAACGCCGACTTTGTTATATCAGATGGCAAGGGGCAATTTGAAATCAATGCGGCTCCGGGCGCTACGCTCGTTTTTTCGTATGCCGACCATAACGTTCGCGAACTGCTGCTTAAGGATAACGGGAAACTGACGGTAAAACTGGAAGATTCCTACCTGAAAGACCCCGAAACCATTGATGTGCTTTACGGCAGGCAAAGTAAAGAGAGTGAATTAGGTTCAATTGCTACTGTTTATACCAATCAACTGACGACTACGCCGGCGTCCTTATTTGTTTATGCATTTCCCGGGCAGCTTGCCGGTGTGTACACACAACAGGTCAGCGGCTTCACATCGTTTAGTACCGCGC
>JABDHD010000042.1 GCA_013285685.1 Bacteroidota bacterium | reverse complement strand
CTATTTCGTTTTCTAATTGTGTCATTTCTTGCTGTTTTAAATAATAAACTATTAGCTGAAAGCAAAAAGCAAAAAAGCTTTGGTCTTTCTGCTTTAAGCTTTTGGCTTAACTGAATCTTCCTGTAATATAATTCTGCGTCCTTGTATCTTTTGGTGCAGTAAACATTTGTTTGGTGTCGTCAAATTCAACTAATTCGCCTACATAAAAAAAGGCTGTTTTATCGCTAACGCGGGCCGCCTGCTGCATGTTATGCGTTACAATGATCAGCGTATAGTTTTCCTTCAATTCGTGAAATAGCTGCTCAACACTCGCGGTAGAAATCGGGTCAAGCGCCGAGGTAGGCTCATCGAAAAGGATTACCTCGGGCTCCATCGCAATAGCCCGCGCTATGCACAAGCGCTGCTGCTGCCCGCCTGACAGGAAGGTGCCTTTTTTATGCAGCGAATCCTTCACCTCATTCCACAAAGCAGCTGAAGTTAATGATTTTTCAACTATACGGTCCAATTCTGCCTTTGGCATTTTCAATCCGTTCAGCTTGTACCCAGCTATTACGTTATCATAAATGCTTAAGTTCGGAAAAGGGTTCGGCCGTTGAAATACCATGCCTATCTTATAACGAACATAAATGGGGTTCATGTTATATACGTCGTCGTCATATAATTTCAGTGAACCCTTAGCTGTCGCGCCCGGAATCAACTCGTGCATTCGGTTTATACAGCGCAAAAATGTTGTTTTACCACAGCCGGATGGCCCCATCACCGCTACGCACTGGTTTTTTTCAATCTTGATGCTCACGTCTTTCACTACGTGATTATCGCCAAACCAGGCATTAAATTTCGAAGCGCTTACAACTGTATGTTCCATTTTCTTGTTATCAGTTTTGTAGTTATGTTCAGTATTAAAACAAACATTAATAAAATAAACGATGCTCCCCAGGCCTGGTCAATCTGGTCCTGGTAAGGGCTTTTTGAATAGAAGTAAATCAGGTGAGGCAAACTGTCCATCGGCCCTGTAACTTTAGTGGAAATATAAACATTGCCCAAAGCAGTGAACAGCAAAGGTGCTGTTTCGCCAATAATTCGCGCAATCGACAAAATAATTCCCGACAATATCCCTGCAAAACCACAAGGTACTATCACTTTCATGATCACCCGGTGATAGGGTACTCCCAATGACAATGCCGCTTCTTTCAGCGAATCCGGCAATAACAGCAACGTTTGCTCTGTTGAACGCACAACTATCGGCAGCATCATGATAGCCAGGGCGATACTACCGGAAATAGCTGAGAAACCGAATGGCTTTACGATCCAGAAATAAATTACAATACCAACCACAATCGATGGAACTCCCTGTAATATGTCAACGCATAAGCCAGTGTAATACGCCAGCCTGGTACCGGGGTTTTCACTCAGGTAAATACCTGCCAGTAAGCCGACAGGGATAGCAACTACAGCTGACATGCCAACCATTAACAAGCTGCCCACCAGCGCATTGGCAATACCGCCGCCGGCTACGCCTTCGGGTGTGGGCGCATGAACCAGGAAGCTCCAGTTAACCTGCACAACACCCATTTTTATAATATAAAGTAATACTACAATTAAAGGCAATGTGATAACGAAGGCCAGGAATATGATGAGCGCTTTAAATAAAATACTCTTGGTGTTTCTTAGTTTTATCCGTGCGTCCATAGATTATTTATTTGTATATTTTGTAATTATCCTCTTGCCGATCAGGTTGATGATCACCGTGACAAAAAACAACACCAAACCAAGCTCAATGAGGGCGGAATAATATAAGTCGTGGTCGGCCTCGCTAAATTCATTGGCAATAACACTCGCCATAGTATTTCCGGGGCCGAAAAATACGTCCTTAAAAGTATTCCCAATCGCGCTTGTATTACCGATAAGTATGGTGACGGCCATTGTTTCGCCCAGCGCACGGCCAAGTGACAACAAGATACCGGCAAACAACCCCGAACGGGTAAATGGCAAAATCACACTTCGTATCACTTCAAAACGGGTTGCGCCCAAAGCATAGGCGCCTTCTTTTAAGGGGGATGGCACCATCCTGATTAAAGATGTACCGAGCGAAGCGGCATAAGGGATGATCATTACAGCCAATACAAGCGAGGCGGAAAATGCGCCTACGCCATAGGGTGTTACCCCAATTTTCATTTCAAAGCTGCGCACAATTGGTACCAGCACAAACAATGCCCAAAAACCATAAATAATGGAAGGCACTGCAGCAATTAGCTCAACAGTATTTTTTAAAAGATTAGAGAGCCAGCCCTTTGTATTATACTCGCCCAGGTAAATGGCAACGGCGTATGAAAACGGCGTTGAAATGATAATTGCGGTAAACGACGTTAGCAGCGTCCCCATCAAAAAAGGGCGCGCCCCGTACACGTTATTAACCGGGTCCCACACTTTGCCCCACAAATAGCCTATCCCAAGCGATTTGATGGTGGGCATTGATTTAACGATAAGCGTTACAAGGGTACCGGCAACCAGCAACAACATGATTACGCTCATAACAATTAAAATGCGCTTAAAAATGGTTTCCCATTTCATCTGGCTGTATGAGAGGTCCAATCTTTTATTCTTATCACTCATGGGTTTGAACGTAGTTGAGCTAAAAGCTGAAAGCAGAAAGCTAAAAGCAAAGAAGAGCAATTTAATTTATGCTATCCTGCTTTTAGTTTTCCGCCTCAGTCTTTTAAATAATATTAATTTCTAGCTTTAAGCTTTCACCTTTGTGCTTTCGGCTTTTTTACAATATCGGTTTGCCGTTATAGGTCGCTGATTTCAAAATAGCCTCAGCAACTTTTACGGCCGATTTTGAAAGTGGTGCGTAATTTAAAGCCACGCAATTTTTCTGACCGTCGTGTATGTTATACCAAAGTAAGCTCAACAGCATTTTTGCCCTTGCGGCCGACCTGTCGCTGTAATTTTGCTCTTTGTAGATCAAGGCCCAGGTAAAGCTGCTGATAGGATAACCTTTTGGTGCATCAGTGTTGGTTAATGATACTTCTGCATTCGGCGGCAGTTCAACATTACTTGCAGCTGTTGTTGATTCAAGCGTAGGAGTGATATACTTGCCTGATTTATTCTGGATATTGGCAAAACCCATTTTATTTTGCAAAGCATAGATCAACTCAACATAACCGATAGCGCCAGGTGTTTGTTTAACAAGGCCCGAAACGCCGTCGTTGCCTTTACCGCCTAAGCCGGCAGGCCAGTTAACCGCACTTGCTTTTCCAACTTTCGATGCCCAGTCAGGGTTTACTTTGGTTAAGTAGTCGGTAAAGATGTAAGAAGTACCGCTGCCGTCTGAACGATGAACAACTACAATGCCCAGGTCAGGCAATTTAACGCCCTTGTTGGTTGCTGCAATTTCGGGGCTGTTCCAGTTAGTGATCTTGCCCAGGTAAATATCAGCAATATCTTTGCCCGTTAAGTTTAAAGCTGCCGTAACGCCAGGAATGTTATAAGTGATTACAACAGCGCCCGAAGCCATAGGAACGTGTAAAACCGGGACACCGATCTTTTTGACTTGTTCAGCGTTCAAAGGCGCGTCAGAACCACCGAAATCAACGGTTTTATTGGTCAGTTGCAAAATGCCGCCACCTGACCCGATAGACTGGTAGTTTACCTTTACATCGGTTTTTGCTGCGTAATCGGCAAATATCTTCGAGAACAGGGGATTCACAAAGGTGCTGCCTGCGCCCAACAAAGTGTTGTCTTGCGCCGAGGCAGATAAAGTGAAGCACGTTGCGGCTATGGCTACAATTGCTGACTGTAAACTTTTAACTACTTTCATGGTCTGTTTTATTTATTGTTTAATTGTTGTTCCCTTGTGTTATTTACCAAATGTATAGAAGAAGGTAAGACGGAATACCAGGGTATGGTCAGGGGCAACGTAACCGGTAGTAGAAGCTGTTCTTTGATCAGTATAATCAACTAACCAAACATTCGGCTCGAAGTGAACGTTTTTGGTTGGGTTATAATCTAAACCTGCAGTAATGAATTGTTCTTTAACCGTCGGGTTGTATGAGCCATAGTTGGTGTTGGCCGAATAAGAATCAGCTGCGTTAAAATCACCGTCGGGATTATAGGTATCAAAACGGGCAAAATAATTCAGGTTAGTAACAATGGCGCCTCTAACCCAAACCGAAAGAGCTTTGGCAGTTGCATCTTCAGGCAATTTGGTGGTAGAATTCTCCACGCCGCTTGCGAAATTTTGCGTATAAGCCTCAACACCAATATTAATCGGTTTTGACAGGTAGGCAACAAATAACTTAAACATGTTGTGGTCCTGGCCGGGGATTGCAGATGTGGCCGGTGCGGTTTTAGCGTAATCCGCATACACGTCAACATAAAGGTGGTTATTTGCGAATTTAGCCCACAAATCGCCATAAAATATTTTGTAGAAACCAGTATTGGCACTTGCAGCTGATAATAAGCTAGCCTGGCTGTTATTGCCCATCATTAACACATAACCAAAGTTTTTGGTAGCCGGGTCAAATGTACCCTGTAATGCAGCGCCCAAATCGTATGAGTTATTTTTGTGGAAATCCGTAACGGTCTTTTCAATAGAACGGTAAGCCCAGGTGGTTTCCGAAAGGCTGGTCGGAGCGTTTGTGCCCGGCTCATTCAATGCGAAACCAGGGGTGCTCATTTCACCGATCACAAAGTCAGTTCCGGTCCAGATGTCGCGAGCCCGCAAGTTAGCGTTTTTGATATAGAAGGACATTTTACCGTCAACCAGGTTGTCGCTGTTCTGAATAGCAGTTGTTCCGTTTACACCTGTATTTGCAGATGGCTCAGACGCCAATAAGAGCTCCGCTTTAAATTTTTTGGTTATTTCATAATCATAACCTAAATAGATACGACGAAATTGGAACGCATTCCTGTAAGTGGGTACGCCGCTATAATTGGTTTCTGCACCCCTTTTGCTTAACGCGCCTGCGCCGCCTTCTGGTACGCCTGTAGCGCCAACAAAATCATTGTCTGCGTGAGCTACAAAATACTCATCACCAAAAGCGTAGCCCCAAACCCTTCTTTGTGGTTTCCAGCTGGTGTCTTCGGCGGCAGCTTTGGTTGTGGTAGCTTTTTCGCCATTTACCTTGTCGGCAGGTTTAAAATCATTTTTAGGTGCGTATGGCGCGATCGTTTCGGTCGCCGGAGCAACCTGTGTACCATTAGTATTGGTTAACGAAGTAGTCTGCGCGTTCACCGCAAATCCTATGAACGTTAAACCCACCAGTAAACCGGTACTAAAAAGTTTTGTAAATGTTTTTTTCATAATCAGTAAGGATTAAATAAATTTTCTGGGTCAAAGGTGCGTTGCCACCATTATCTGAATGTTAAGAAAAAATTAACCTTTGATGATATTATGTAAATGTTAACTTCATAATAATTTTAAAAATATTCATTTAAAAAATGCATTTCCAGCGGTTTCATATCATATAGCCACCTGTTTAACAGTCAATTAAATTAAGAGTTAAACCACATTTGCAACATAACACTAATTTAACATTGGCCTTCCGGGAGCAAGGCGTTTAATCATTATATCTTTTAATGGTCCAGACAAAGCATGACAGCTTGGTGTGGTGAAGACAGGCAGTAGATTTTTAAATAATAAAGGCAACAGACTGATGTGACTGGGCGCCGGCCAGCAATTATTGCCGGGCGGGGGCGAAACGCATTAACCGTTCGGCAATAAAAAAAGCGGCAAATTTCTCTGCCGCTTTTAAAAAAATTAAGATTTGTGTCTACTGATTGCCCTGGTCGCCAGAGTCAAGCGCTACAATCTTATAAGCTTTATTTCCATTGGCATCAACTGTTTCCTGGTAATAAATACCATCTGCAGATATATAGTAACTTGCGCCGTTAAGCCGCACTTTCCGGCAATCTGAGGGTAGCTGCGGTACAATATCTCCAATCCTTGGGGTAACCGAAGCAACACCGGTTTGGTTGGTATTCAACTCACCATCTTTGCCGGCTACCTGATAAACTATCGTACCATCATCTTTTTTTACCGGCTGGTAATAAACACCTTTCGACTCATAATACTGTTCGCCGTTTATCATTATCTGTTTGGCGTCGTCGGGCAGGCTTTTTACTTCAGCGCCAACCGGTGGTTCAACAACAGTGTACTGGCCGCCATCATATTGGTAATAAAAACCATCGCCATAATAATATAAGGCATCACCCCAGTAAAAAGGATAACAGCCATAGGGCAAATACCAAAACCCGAAACCAAGCCACGGATAATACAGGCTACCGTAAAACCCACGGTTGTAAAACCAGCCATTATGATGTCCCCACCCATAGTGACCATATCCACCGCCATGTCCGTATACGCCTGCGCCATTGTTGCCCCTGATGTAGGGCCTTGCCCCTGTTGACCCGGCCCTAACGTTACCGCGATAACCTATCGCTCCCCGCGATCCGGTAACCCCGGTACGCGGCGCCATTGATGAACGAACGCCACCCGGGCGATTACCCGAAGGAGCTACGCCGGCACGGGCGCCCCCCGAAAATCCGCCGCCGCTCACATGACCGCCGCCACCACCGCCGCTGATATGACCGCCACCGCCGCCGCCGCCACCCGAGTGACTGCCGCCGCCACCGCCGCCCCGCTGGGCCATTGCCGGAGCCGCCATAAATAAGCACATGGCAGCCAAAATGCATGCCTGCGCTAAATACCTCACTAAACTTTTCATATTGTTAGAATTTATTTCGAATCGATTAAAGAAGCCGGATTTACAGGCTGCAATATTTATTTAAATGTACGTGTTTTTAAACATCAAATTATGACCGATTACACATCATAACGCATTTTTTACTTAATCGACATAAGCAGAAATTTTTTTTACACTGTTACTACCGGCAATCTGCAATTAACGCGCCAACGGTGGTGTTTGGAGTGATCCTTTTAACCCGCAATTATTCAAATTTATGCCTTTACTAAAGTAGTTTAGTGTTTCCTTAATCATTAGTTAATACACACGCCTTATTTTTGATTTAAGCGCAGCTATGAACAAAATGACTGGATACTTCAGCAATTTTTTAACTAACAAAGCCCTGTTTTCTGATCAGTTCACCCTGGCGGCAAATAACCTGGTTGATATGGCCGTTGTACTTCAAACGGTTGTTAACCTCGAAAAATCAACCGGATTTGAACATTTATACAAACAAATTGATAAAAAAGAAAGTATTGGCGACGATATTACGCATAAGATATACCTTTATCTGAATAAAATCGTATTTACCCCACTTGACCGGCCTGATATTCATGCACTCGCCTCGGGTATTGACGATGTGGCTGATACTATTCGCGAGGCGGTTGGACGAATGTTCCTGTACAACATCGACGAATTTTCAGCTCCGATAAAAAAGCTTGCGGACATTATTTTAAATGCCTGCACAGAAATAAAAAATGCTATACCGTTGTTGTTTACCAGGAAGACCGGTGAGTTAGCGGTGATCTGCTGCCAGATAAAAAATTACGAGCATGAAGCGGACAACGTTTATTATCGTGCGCTGGCAACCCTTTTCTCGGCCGAAAACAATGCCATCAAGCTGCTCAAATACCGCGAAATATTATCCTCGCTTGAAAGCTCGGTAAACAAGTGCAAAAATGTAACAGATGTTTTTAATACTATTATGATCGGCAGGTGAATGGTCAGTAGTGAGTCGTAGTGGCAAGTTAAAAAATCATTTACTTTAAGTTTAGCCTGTTGACCACTCACTATTCGCCATTTACTACCCAACTTTTGGTTGGCTTAGCGCGAGTTGTTCCGTTAATTCCTTCAGCTCAATTTCATAAGCGCGCATCCTGGCGTGCAAAATATCTAGCTCGGTCCGCATCATTTGTATTTCGGTAATCAGTTTGGCTGATTCAGGTTTATTGATTTTTTTGTCGCCTGTACCTAAAATAAGCCATTCCGGTGAATATTTCAGCTGGAAACAAAGCTTGCGGATGAGATAATAGCTAATGTCCTGTTTTTTGTTGATCACTTTGCTGATAAAGCCCTGGTCAACGCCGATGGCGCCGGCTAATGCCAGCTGACCGCCATGCTCCTTAACGATAACTTTTAAACGTTTTATTATTGCTTCGTCAGACATTTGCCTGCAATAATAAACATTGTAGTGGAATAGTCAATAGGGATAATAATTAAGTTGAATGGCTTGCAAAGGATAATGGGAACAAAGTTCAGAAAAAATAAAAAAGGTTGCGACGGCAAACATCACAACCCCTAAACTATGAAAACTATTAACTCAAAAAAAATTAACAGGCCAACTCAAACGATCCACCCTGGCTTTGCACCTGTTCAAGCAATTCATCCAATTTGGCGTTGTATGCTTCGATGGAAATCAATCCATTATTATATTTAGAAGATAACAATTTCAGCTCCTGTACCTTTGATAAGCGCGTTGATTCGGATTGAGCGTTATAAATATTAGACAATGATGCCGCTGCAGCCATATTTTGAGGAACGTCATCATATCTTAGCGCTGCCTTTAAAATACTTATTTTTTGTTCTGTTGATTTGAGCATGAATAAGGGCGGAACGCTCCTGCTTTCCTTCAGAACAGCGTTTACCTTTACAGCTTGTTTTTTATCAAACTTTAAGATAAGCGATACGATAATTACACCGGCTAATGAAAAGAAAAATAAGAATTCCATAAGAACTTGAATTAAGGAGATCAAACCTTATTTTGACCTTTTGCATTCTTACGTTATTTGCCTTTAACAGGTTACGGAATTTTGAATTAATTTTTAGAGATAATTCACATCCGCTCAATACTTTTCCGATAGCTCCAGGGCCGCCCGGTTCCGCAGGATATTTAAAGCGATTGATTGGTGCCTACAATGCCTTTTGATAGCAGTAAAACCGGAGATTTGGCCTGAATCCTAAACCAATTTCGCCTGCTAACTGGTAGCCGAGTTTAGGGAAAAGCCTTTTGGTTGCTTCATTAGCAGTATTGGTGTCAATACGCAGCAATTTGATGTCGCGCTTTATTGCTTCATGCTCGGCCTGGGCTAAAAGAACTGCGGCTATACCCTTTCCGCGGTGTTTAGGATTTACTGCAAGGCGGTGCGTTACGATGGCAGTTTCATTAATGTCCCAACCGACATCGGCGTATTCGGCTTCCTGGTCGGTAGTGATTGCTGCTATACCCGCTATTTCATCGTCAGTAACAGCGACCCAAAGTTGGGTTCGCTCAATATCTTCCTCAAATACGCGGGCGTTCGGATAGGTATTGTCCCATTGAAAATTGCCGGCAGCATTCATGGCCGGCACCACTTCGTTTATAAGCGCCATGATCTCAGGGACATCAGTTTTTGTAGCAAGGCGGACAGTCATAGCGGCGAATGTATGAATTTGACAGAAAATAAGGCCAAGCGATTGTCTTAATGGCAAGGCAGACGCATTAAAATAATTTTAAGCTTATTGAGGTTAATTTAGAGAAAAGGGGCATTTAAAGAGCGAGAACCGGTAGCGCTGCAAGCGTTCCGAAGCGTTCCATTTTTACTCACGGAACAAAGTGGAACATTGTGAAACACGCTCATTATCAGAATGTTTCATTAAAAATAAATTGACACATTTTTATAAGTACCTGATAATCAACTATTACAGGGCTTTGATTTTTTAAATACACGCCCGGAACGCGCTGATTTTCAATATGTTTCAATATAATTGAGGAATTTCTTCCACACGTCAAAGTCACCTCCTGTCATGGCGTACAGTCTTATAAAAAACATTTTTAATGCGTTTGCCTGGCCTTAATGGGCGGAACTCAAAACAATCTTCGCCTTAGTTGCTTCGTGCAGCAATTTAATGATCTTAGCAGGTTTTTTCCACTCGAATAAATGGATCAGCCAAATGGTAAAACGCATAAAGCCCTCCGTTTTAACCAATCCGTCTCCCAGTTTACAAATAGTTTGATCTCGCGTGGCGATACAGGCTTCATAGTCTGCCCCTTTTTTGCTTGCTAAGTCTTCAGCAAAACACCAGGCGCCATCCCGGGCATTGTCAATACTAAACTGAATGAGTATGGATGTGCTATCGCCCGCATGCAGGCCCAGTAATGACAGCAGCGGTGAAACCTGGTCGATGTCATTTAAAACCTGGTACGTTAAAGCGGATATGATGGTATTGATTTCGTCAAAGTCATTATGAAGGTTTTCCAGGTTGCCGTTGGCTGCTTCAACGGCAGCGATGCCAAGGTCGAGGTTAATGTGAGCGCTCATTCCCAACAACAGGTGTTGCAAAACAAGCAAGTTTGATTGTTTGGAGGCATCAAAAGCAAGCCGCCAGGACTCGGTCAGTGGCTTGCCTGCCTGCCAGGCCGTTATTGCTTCGAGGTACCGGCTGGCGAATAGGACATCCAGGTTTTCCATTCTCTGTCCGTCATTGAACTTGCCTTTTGCAATGCCATCTTTCACACTGGCGGTAACTTTGTAATAAAGCGCCGCAAAGTAGCCAAGGCGGCTGTCGGCGTTTTCGCTTTCGGCTATTATTTTTTCCAGCCGGACCAGGATATCATCGATAGTAGAACGCGGCGCCGCCGCATTAGTCGTGTGCAGGCTCATGGTGTAAATAGTAACTATGCTTGCATTGACTGCAATAGTAGCGTCTTTTCTTCACCCATGGCATAAAAAATTTCCTAAAAAAATTCCGATGGAGCTTTTTGGTGCATGGAACATCGCATTTAGGGCAATTTGGTAAACTCATAAAAATTAAATTAGGTTGATAAAGCTAATGCATTTTTACAACGAATTTCAATAGTGCGCGATATTTGGATAATATTTAATCGCATTCTAATACCCTAATTCATAGCAGGTGGTTTCAATTTACCCTGTATTTTTGCGAGATCTGTTTAAATTGCACGGCGAGTACCCATGCAAACAACACGAGCAAAGTATAAAAGCCAATGTTTTGTATAAGGTTTCCGGCGCTCAATTGTCTCAAAATAAAACCAACAATTTGCCTTAGGGTCATATGATTTAAGTTTAAACTAAATTTTAACGGATTCCCATTTAAAAAGTTTCGTATTTGAGCCTAAGAAATTTAAAATAATTGGTAGACAGGCGCATATTTTTCAAGGCCGTGCGCAACAAAGCAAGCATGTGGTTCTTTGGCTGGTTTATTGGTCGTCGCCGGTGCGATAGTGCTCAAAATAATCCACCGTCGTCTCATAAATTTCCTGATCCTTGCCTTTTATCCAGCGCAGATAAATTGCTATCTGACTGCCGTAGTCGGTTTCCCATTTCAAATCCACACGCATTATTGAGGAACTCCGCCCCTGTACCAGGTGAATTTCCTTTACGTCTTTCCATTCGATGCTTATTTCCTTAATAAAATCACTGATACCTTCGTTGTCCAACTGCAATGCTACATTTCCCTTAATAGCCGGGACGAGCCTTTTCATAACAATTACGGCAGAAAGCGTTGCAAAAACCAGCCCGCAAAATCCAATTACAATATATATTAAGTCGGTTTGATAGCCCCAAACATTGTGTATTACAATTGCCATCAAAACAATCATTACAGCAAGCGTACCCAGGCTAAATTTAAGGCTGTATGGATATTGTGCGGGCTCCGTCATCGGGCTAAATATAATTAATTTGTCTGAGAGTCTTCAAAGCATAAAAGTTCAAGGCGTAAAGATATTTCTCCCCGCCTCAATGGTTATGTTTCTTATGTATATCCTTCACCAGGCAAAGTTTTTTAATATCGTTAATCTTAATCACAAAGGGCGCGTATTTAAGCCGGGTGCCCACCATTTCCGTTGTATTATCCGAATGGGCTATTACTTCGTCTGCGCTGTCGCCGGCGAGGAGCCGCTTATACATACGGTAATCTCCCCACTCGATATAGTAAACTTCTCCTGGCAATATTTTTTTATCGTGGATAACTTTCAGAGCTACCCAGCAGCCATTTTCAAGATAGGGATACATCGAATGCCCCCATACCGGTAACGCAAAATCACAATCTTCAATGCCGGGAAAATTCATATGCCCAACCGGCTCCTTGTCATTAATATCGTTATACACTTCGACGCCTGTGGCAGTGGCGGTTACCTCGTACATCGGGATACCTTCAGCCCCCCGGATTACCGTAGCATTTTCTGTATTTTTCCTGACAGAAATAAACTCTTTGTATTTTTCTTTAAAAATCTTCAATTTCTCCGGATCGATATTTTGCCGGCTTTTAATAATTTCAGTGATCGAGCTGGCCGAATTGTATCCCAATGCCTCCGCAAGTTGGGCGTTGCCGGTAAATGCCCTTCCCCTTAGCTGATTATACAAGATAATAAACTCAAGTGTCTCCGGCCGTACCGTTTTTATTTTATTTGACTTTGCTGCTTCTTCCATGGCGTCAAAAAATATTTTACTTTTTTCTTGATTATAATAAAGAAATTTCTTTATATTTGCTCTGTAATTTTTCTCTAATGTAAAGCTATTTTTCATAAAAACAAATATGTTTGGTAAAGAATATACAGAAGTTTTATTTATTAGCAGAGGACCTCCGAAAAGGCGCCACATCCCGCTTGTTTGAAACTGTTTTATCAATAACCTATCAACCGATAATAAGAATGCACGTTGCTTATTCAGCCCTTAAACCCGAAAATACCCGCGATCAAAGCCACACAGGTAAACGTGCCGGCGACAGGCTACTGCGCTATACGGCTTACCTTGAAGCCTGCGAAAAATACAGATCTGAAATCGCCGCGATACAAAAATATTTCCCAAAGTGGGCGCCGGAGTTTAGGTAAACATACCGTCGACTCATGTGGCTGCAACTTTACAAATCATAACAAAATAAACACCAACAACGCCATGGTCTAGGGACCATTGACCATGGACTAAACCAACGAAAAATGATACGCATCAATCAAAAACTAAAAGACAAACTTTGGTGGCTCGTTATATCAGTAGACTATGACTACAGCCGCATCACTATTGCCGACCACGACTTTAACGAGGACACCTTAACCCTCTGGCTCGAAGACAAACATGATTTTAAAAACACGCTGGATGAATGCCTGCTACTCGAAATTGCAGCGAAACAGTTTGCTAAACTGATTAAGGCAGAAAACCTTAACACTTACGAAGGCAGCAGAATGCACCCTACCAAAAACTATGTGTACCGGGCAAAGATAGAAGTAAATGAGCCTATTGCCTGGTACCTGGATGACGCTACACCTGCCGAACAGCAATGGGCGCGCGAGGCAGTCCTAAAGCAACTGCTAACCCAGTTGGTTGAAACTGAAGCACGGGGAATTGAAGAGTGGGTTTGATAAGGAAGTCGGAAAGTTGGAAAAGTCCGAAAGATAGCCTTCGTGAGGTTTAAGTTATGCCAGTTATCATAATAAGCATAACAAATCCACATCCTACCCGGACTTTCGGACTTTCTGTCCCGATAGCCATCGGGATTCGGACTTTCGGACTTCCTCAACCCTCTTCCGCGAAGATTAATAGGTCCTGGTGAAAAGTTTCCCGTTTAAAGCTGTCGCCGGCAAAGTAAACAACGTTAACATATTCGTTGCTTTCGTTGAACTGCCCCGGCGGGTCTTCCTCAATTACATAACCCTCAACAACCATTCGGGGCCCGTCTGCAATCATTAGCACGATATCGCCCAAAACAAACTTCTTTTCCATCGTATGGTAAATGTATCAGTATACGGTTAATAACAATTAAATTCTACAACAATAAAACATCAAAAATGATTCTATTAAAAGACCCAAAAAACATGCTGGTGCTGCTATTCATAGCAATGATGTTATCGTTCATTTTTATCATTGCACATCACAATCAGTCCGACGCTTATTGCCAGCAAAAAATTGATGGCCAGTCCCAAATCAATTGAAGCTATTTGAGCCCGTTGGTTTGTAAATTATTCCCTACTTTAGTTCGTTATGAAACACTTGTTGGTACGCAGATTGGCACTGGCTTTTGTAATGCTTTTTACAATAGTAAACTACGCGCATGCCGGGAAACCACCAAAACTCAAACACTTAAAATGTCGTCAGCTGCTCGTGGTGGTCAATAATGATTGGGATAGCCTGGAGGGGAATCTATACGCTTTTAAAAAAGTGCGTGGAAAATGGCGACTTCAATTTAAAAATGCGATTGTACTGGGTAGTAAAGGCCTTGCAATTGGCGACGGCCTGGTTCACTTAAAAGTAGATGGCCCGGTAAAGCACGAGGGTGATAAGCGGTCGCCGGCGGGTATCTTTGGTATTGGCACAGCCTTCGGTTACGCCGAAAAGAAAGATGCCGGCTGGATAAAAAATCCCTATGTGCAGGCATTTGATACGCTTATTTGCGTAGATGACGCCAATTCATCTGCTTACAACAAATTGGTTAATAAAGATACTGCCAGGCGCGACTATAATAGCTTCGAGTATATGCATCTAAAAAAAGACTATTACAAATGGGGATTGTTTATCAACCATAACAGCGATAAAGTGGTCCCCGGCGATGGGTCTTGCATTTTTATGCATATCTGGGAAAATGATCACACCGGGACTGATGGCTGTACCGCCATGGCTGAAAGCAATATGCTGCGGGTTTTGCATTGGATTGATGCGAACGAACGGCCAATACTTCTGCAGGTACCGCGAAGCGTTTATAAAAAATTAAAACGGCAGTTTGCTTTGCCGGTTATTGAACTCAACGCTGAATAATGTGGTGACTGATTTTATATGCTTCGACAAAACCAAGCAATAAAAACGAAACAAAATCAATAATGGCATGGGTGATGATCAGGATGCTGATGTTACGATACCACTGGTAATGAATGGCGAAAACGATACCAAATAAAAAAGTAAATAAAAGTTCATGCACACTTAAATATCGATAGTGCAGTGCCGAAAACAGGAGGGCCGAAACAATAACCGGCATATACTTATTTTTAAAAATAACCTCCAATCTGGGTACCATATAGGCACGGAATATCAATTCTTCGGTAACACCGGCCGTTATGGCGCCAAATATCATCAGCGGCATACTTTTATTTAGCACGTGCACCATTTGTTCCATCACCTCCCTGTTATCAGGGATGCCGAATAGCTTGGGAATATTGCCAACAATGCCGGCAGCAATTGTCAACAGGTACAGTGCGCCGAACGACGCAGGATAAAACCAAAATTTTTGTTTTTGAGGGGGCCAAAGAAAAAACCGGCCTTTTTCAACCCATCTCGCATAAAAGGCCAGCACAACAAGCTCTAACCAAAAAAAGCATCTTGACCAAAGAATATAATGTTCGTCATAACCTCTTCCGCCGAGCGCCAGGCGCCCCGCTATCGGAACCAATATACTTGCAATAAAAATGCCTGTAATAAGCCTGGTTTGATAGTCTTTTACCGTTGTCTCTGCCATGTATAAATTTATTGCCAAAGGTCAGGAATGCAATATACTTATTTTGAGTTCAGTAAGATGCCCATTCCATGAATATCCCAGGTAGGTTATCAGTTTCGGCAAGGCTCAGATTAACTACCAGCTATCCAGCCCCAATAACTTTTTTCCTAAGGGGCTGAGTTCAGCCGTGGTGTATTTGGTTTGCTCCCATTTCCTGGGATCGCCGGGGAAAGCGTAACCTTCAGGTGCAATCCGATCACGCCAGGACGCTATACGCCATTGCCTAAGCGTTTCGTTCTCTTGCTGGGCCGGCATCATAGCAATATATTGGGCAATGCGTACTTTATTACCGCTCCGGTTGGGCCTTATGCCGTGTGGTTCCAGGCTGTTGAAAATCAGCAAGTCGCCGGCTTCCATTTTTACTTTAACGAGTTCCAGGCCGCTTACATCAGGTTTAAAATAATCGCGATCGGCAGGTTGGGTAAGTTTCCAGGTATCGTAATTACGATATAGTTCCGGAATGCATTGAAAACCGCCCATATTTTCGTCAGTTTGGTCGGCAAGTGCCAAAACCCCCTGCACATTTTGGGGCCTGGTTTCAGGATCATAATCCCAGTGGATAAACCCTTTGTACTCAAATCCCGGCCGCATCGGGAAATTCAGGTTTGCGCGGTCAATTGTTGCCCATAGTTCGTCAGTGCCCCAAACATCACAAAACGCATCATAAACACGTTGGGTTTGGCGGTTATCCCAAAGGTACTGATGGTTATAAACCTCCACCATGCCGGTGTTTGTTAGTTCTTTCATCTGTATTTCAGCGCGCGGCGGCGCATACCACGTTTCAGGGTTACCAGGATCTTTCTCCTCGAACTCCCATAAAAAACGGGCGGTACGTTCTGCTTGTTCCTTAGGGACGGCATTTTTTATCACGATATAACCATTGTCTATCCAAAATTTCCAGTCGTCGTCGCTCAAGACTTTTAAAGGTTTGCCGTCGCTGCGGTCATTCAGCTTAAGATGACTGCTTTTTGCGGTTGATGGGTTGCCCGGGATCTCTTTGTGGGCGTTAGTGGGCGCCATAGTAGTGTTTGTTGCCCTAATATCTTGCTCGTTAGTGTTCATTGCATTTTGTAATTGGTTGAGACAAAGTTATAACACAACATGACCAGTATCTTTTCGTGCAGTGACCAATATTTGCACGCCATTGACATTTTTGTAAAATATTTCTATAAATTTGGTTAACCAGCTTAAATTATGGGGAAACTACAACTCGAAGAAGTCAGGCCCGACATGGGTAGCTCCTTCAAAATACTTAACCCGCGGTTGAGCACTACATTCCTTTGGCATCTGCATCCTGAATATGAAATTGTTTACGTTGAGGCACAGGGCGGACCAAGGCACGTTGGCGCTCATATTTCGAGATACGAAGGAAGCGACCTGGTTTTCATCGGCCCTAATATACCTCACCTGAATTTTGATTACGGAGTTCACACGCCCTGCGAACAGGTTGTGATACAAATGCGAGAGAACTTTTTAGGCGAGCCATTTTTTAACAACCCCGAAATGGCCGCTATTAAACAGCTATTTAAAAAAGCCTGTTTCGGCCTTTCATTTTATGGCGAAACTAAAGCTAAAGCCACTCCCCTGCTTAAAAATTTGCAGCAATTGAATCGTTTCGACCAATTACTATGCCTGCTGCAAATTTTTCAACTCTTAGCTACCAGTGCTGAAGTAGAGCTATTAAATAACATTTCGGCTGTTAACAAATCGTTTGAAAAGCAACGCACGCGCATGGATGTAATATACCAATATGTGGAGACGCATTATAATTGTAAACCGGATGTGAATGAACTTGCTGAAAAGGTAAACTTAAGCACGGCCGCCTTCTGCCGCTATTTCAAAAAGCAAGCCATGAGCACCTTTACCGATTTCGTCAACAGCTATCGTATAAACGAAGCAAAAAACCTGTTGCTGCAGGGCAAATTAGTTACCGAGGCTTGTTACGCAACCGGTTTTGAGCAATTGTCGTATTTCAACCGCACATTTAAAAAAATTACAGGCGAAAACCCTTCCGGTTTCAAAAAACGGATGTTGGGTTAGTTGAGGGGATCGACTTAAAATTAGCGTCGGGATAGGCAGCGCGACTATTTAAGCTGCAGGTCAAAACTGCCTTCAACACGGTAATAAGGCGAATTAGCCTTACTGTCTGCGGCCATGAAGGTGTAGAAAGTTCCTTTTGCGAGTTCGTTACCTGTTTTATATTGCAAAAGGTTAAGATTACCGAAGCCATTACTGGGGTAGTTTTTGCTAAGCGATAACTGCAGGGCGGGTTTTTGGGAATCAGTGCTCAATAATAACTGGCTTCCAGCAATGCCGCGGTTAATATTGCTGAACGCAAAGCCAGCGGAACTGATGCCAAAACTAACCGAGTGCTCTTTGTTAATCGCCGTAATGCCAAAATACCGGTTCTCGTCATCACCATTAACATTGATAAAAGCGATGGAATCCGTGGCGGCGTCAAATGTATAAACTGAGTCGTTAAATTTTACTTTAAGTGTACCAGTCACTGCAAGGAAATTACCTGGCGACGAAACGATAGAACTATCAGCATTGATGCTTGTTTTAGATGGGCCGGGGTTGTTCACAGCGGGATCTTTTTGACAAGACGAAGCCACCGTCATTATGATCGCTGCGACTAAAATTAAAAAGTGAGTAAACCTCCTGTTGACCATCTGTTACTTTAACGACTAAATTTACTAAATTATAAACGAATATAAATAACAAATAGTTGCCTTATTGCTTAATACAATTAACATTTTAACAAAATTTAACTTGTGGATTAGATATCAGGGCGACCTAAGTGGTTTAGTCATAAACAAGTCATATATCTAAGCGCATTTGGTCATTTACTTTCATTTTGAATTTTTCAACTTTTTGCTAAAAATATTTGCATTTCAACTAATGATTCCGTACCTTTACATCTGTATTATGCCAATTGGCATTTAAATCATAAATCTATGCAATTGCCTATTTTCAAAACAGCCAGAAAGCTGGCCAATAAGGCACAAGCCTATTTCCGTTACATCGAAGGTGAGTATCACCCGGAAATAAAATCGGGAAAAGAACAAAAAGTATATAGTCGCGAGCCGGAGCCGGCTACTATTACCGGCCTGGCGCTTTTTACTGGCTTTAATAGCCGCCAGGAATTGGAGGACTACGAACAAAACGGCGAGTTTGGCTATGTTATTAGTCGCAGCCGGCTGCAGATAGAGGCTTCATACGAAAAAAAACTTCATCAGCAGGCTCCATCGGGCGCAGTATTTGCGCTAAAAACGCTGGGCTGGAAAGAAAAATCAGACGAGCGTTTGGTAAATGAGACCCGAATTGCAGGCCTTAAAATAGAAATAGTTGGCAGCGGACTAACAACAGCCGCAAACGAAGCGGAAGTAATGATATGAGTTTACCTGGTATAGGTAAAATCGTCGACCTCAGTGTCCGTTACAGTGGGGTCATTCGGGTCCTGTACTAATTGAACTACGTGCACCGCCAAGCCGGTTGAGGTTATGGTTTTAATGGTTTCCGCGATTCCGGGATTTTCGGTACTTGTGTATTGGGTAATGGTGGCGCCACTTATTTTGTACGTAAATTCACTAAGACTTGGGCCTTGTGCGGTTGACTTGGAGTAGTACCCTGATCCATCGTTATAATATTCAATAAAATCATCGTTCGTAAAATTCGTTTTGGTAAAGGTGCTTATTTCTTTAGTACTCTGATACAATACCGAAACCTGTTTCATAAAATACCATTTCCCTACGATCAAAGTACCTGTACCGGCAGCTTGTGTTTCTTTTTTGCAAGAATAAAGACAGAGAAAAAAAACACAGATAAGTAACTGATACTTATGTTTCATAACCGCAACATTAACAGGTTTAAATGTAACATTTGTTTCTTGAATTATCCAACTTATTAACTAAAGATTATTTGACGCCACAGGTTACAATAAAAACTTAAACGATATGGAGACTATAGAGGCTTCGATTCTTTTTAAACAAAACTATAGCGCCGTTAACCCGATTGTGATCAACCAGGGAGGCACAAGTTCAGGAAAGACCTATGCCATACTGCAGGTGTTGTTTTTTCTGGCTTGCGAAAATGAAAAGCAGGTGATAACCGTAGCCGGTCAGGACATTCCCAACTTAAAGGCCGGGGCGCTGCGCGATGCCCAAAATATCTGCTCGTCGTCCGCTGTATTACAGGGCTCTTTAAAAAATTTTAACAAGACTGACCGGGTGTTCGAGTTCCACAACGGTAGCTTAATTGAGTTTAAAAGCTACGACGACGCGCAGGACGCAAAGTCTGGAAAAAGAGATTATCTATTTGTTAACGAGGCAAATGGCGTGCAATGGACGGTGTACAACGAACTCGCTCTTCGCACACGGCAACGGATTTTTATCGACTTTAATCCCAATACTGCCTTTTGGGTGCATGACAACCTGATGGGCCAACCGGGCGTGCAACTCATAATTTCAGATCATCGTCATAACCCGTTTCTGTTGGCGCCGCAAAGGCATAAAATAGAATCGTTAAAAAATAGCGACCTGGAACTGTGGCGGGTATACGCCAGGGGCCTTACCGGGAAAATAAGCGGTTTGGTGTTAAATAATTGGGGGATATGTGAAGCTATACCCACAGAGGCGCGGCCGCTGGCCGCCGGGCTCGACTTCGGCTTCACTAATGATGAAACCGGCTGTATACTGGTTTACAAACAAGGTGGAATGCTTTGGGTTGATGAGCTACTGTACGAAACTGGTTTAACCAATCCGGATATTTCACAAAAGTTGACCAAAGCGGGGTTAAGCAAGCATACGGAAATCATCGCCGATAGCGCTGAACCAAAATCAATCGAAGAATTGCATCGCCTCGGTTGGAGGGTTACCGGAGCAAAAAAAGGGCCGGACAGTGTCAAAAACTCTATCGATATTTTGAAACGCTACCCCATAAACATTACCCGGCGGAGCATAAACCTGCGTGAAGAATTAGGTCGTTATAAATGGAAAACAGATCGTGCGGGAAGGGTGCTGAACGAACCGGTGGACAGCTGGAACCATTTGATTGACCCCTTGCGCTACATAGCACTTAATAAGCTGAATATTCACAACGGTGGTCGTGTGCGTAGTTGGGTGCCAAAACCGCCTGCTCCAACGTTTGATTTTGCTTCGTTCAACTTATTAAAGTAATCCATGAAATCATCCGAAAGCAACTGAAAAACTCAAAATCCATTCAACATACTCAATTAACATGGTTAAAAAAACAGTGAAAAGTACCGGGGGAACGCTAACGATAAGTATTCCGTCCGGGATAAACGAAATTACGCTTGGGCAGGTAATGAAATTGCAGGAAAATCCCGTACTAAATGACCTGGAGGTGATCAGTATCCTGTCCGGCGTGCCTGTGCCCGATCTTCAAAATATTAAAAATTTCGATGATCTGTATATTTTCGGCGAGATTGTATTGTTGTTATCGAACCAGCTTAAAAACCTGTACGCTAACGATAAAGTCCCTCCTCGTATCACATTCCCGCTGGCAGGTGGCAGCAAAACTGTTAATGTCATACAGAATTTATCTGTCGAGCCGGCTGGTGCTTTTTTTTCCGTCAGGGAAATTATTGCTGAAGAAATAAATGAACACATAAAAAAGCATGGCAATAACGAGTGGCAGTCAATATTTAACCCATCGCTTAAAGCCTGCTGCCAGGTATTAGCCCACTATTTTTATTGCAGGGTAACTGGCAAAAAGTACGATGAATACGAAGCGGAAGAATTTGGTAATGAAATAAGAAAACTTAGGGTCATGGAGGCGCTGCCCGCGGCCAAACATTTTTTTCGAGTTTATCCACACTTATCGAAACGGAAAACAGGCTGCTTGAGTCTCCTTCGTCAGCGCTGGAAAAAAAAGCGGGAGTTGGCGCTTTTGAAAAGTTTAGGTATATCAATACCGTAAATTCCTTGTCAGGCGGTGATATCACAAGGTGGTCCGAAATACTCAATATGCCCTACGAACGCGTGCTTACCAAACTGTTGTTGAATAAGACGGAATCTGAATACCGGAAACGATACAGCGAGCTTATACACAGCTAAGCAAAACAAAAAATAGTTCTAAAAACTCATCAACCCACAACACACCAATTCAATAACTCACTAATTCACTAACTCACCAATTCACTAACTCACTAATTCATTAACTACTCCACGCCCATTCGAAACCAAATTGAAGCTATCGCGCAAACGCTGAGTACACCTATAACCTTTGTGTACGGCACAGCTAACGAGCTCAACCAGCTCGCCGACGACACTACTTTGTTTCCCGTCGTTTTTATGTACCCGCTACAGCCGATAGACGTATCGCCCCAGATAAACGGCTCCGTTGATAACGTATTTTCAGTCTACATAGAGTTTCTTTTTAAGACAGATTTCGACCAGTATACAGCCGATAACGAGACTTATGTGACGCAAGCGTTGGCCCTGGCGAATGAGTTTATCGTAAAAGCCTCAACCTACCGCGAAGACGAAGGCCGCTATTTTCGGATCAAAGCGGGCAGCAAAGCCAAATGCCTGCCGGTGTACAACAAGTTCGACGTCAATACTACCGGCGTTAACCTTACTATCAGTCTTGCAACTATGTACTTTGAAAGCTTTTTATAGACCATAGTCCATGGACAATAGATCAAGGTCCATCAACAACAATAAACCTCAAAACTTTTTCTATGGACTATGCCCATGGACCATCGACTAATATGGAAACTGACGAACTTGTACAACTTCTTGAGGCGCTCAGAACTGATATAATCAACTCGCTCCAGGCTGCCGGAAGCGGCAACACCGGCCAGACGGCTAAATCTCTAACAGTTGTTCAGCAGGCTGATGGATTTCAACTACAAATGCCGGGCTACATGCAGTTGCTCGAAACGGGCCGTGGGCCGACAAGTTCAACCCCTATCGCCGGGGATCCGCCAATGATCCAGCGCATACAACAGTGGTGTCAGGCTAAGGGAATACCCGACAAAGCAGCCTGGGCTATAAAAAAGTCGATTGACAAAAAAGGTTATAAAGGCAAGCCCGGCATCTTGTCAGAACCGCTTGGAGACAATAACATCAACCAGCGGCTATCCCCTGTCTTAGAAAACATGGCGAATGACTTATCGGAATTACTACTCAGCCTGGTCGAATAATTTGCTAAATTCTAACCAGGTCATTCAACTCATTCCAACGATACACTTAATCAACTATACCCAAAATGTCACTTATTGCAGAAATTGATTATTCACACACCTACCTGACCGGCACCGAACGGGACGGACAAATATTCATCGCCCTCTACGACGCCACCACCTTGCAGCCAGCAAATGGTAACAACGTAGTAGTAACGTACATTCAGAATATTAACGGCTCCGTCGTGAACGGCAGCGCAACGATCTCAGGTCAGAGCGCACCAATTTACACCGGTCGCATCAGCAATTCCGACCAATTGAATTATTACTACAGTTCCTGGAACATAACCGGCATCAGCGATGTTCCTCCCCCACCTCCGCCGGTAAACATTTGCGACCTCGCGATAAACTTTATCACTGTTAATCAGCCAGAATCCGCTCCCGGTGCGGCCGACGGGCAAATAACCGTGGCAGCGAGCTCAAGTTACGGCCCCATTCAATACAGCCTTGATAACGTTACCTTCCAATCCTCCCCTACCTTCACAGGCCTTACCGGCGGTCTTAAAAACGTTTATGTTACCGATGCAAATGGCTGTATTGAGTACAATGCCATAACCGTTCCAATCATTACTAACCTGCTGGTAAGCGATCCCTCCGTTACCCTTACGGGCGGTAACGTTTCCCGCTGGAACGCAGCTTTTAACCCTATTGTTTTTACATACCAGCGGAAGGATTTTGAAGTTACAGCTGTAACACTTGATACGCTAAGCGGAAACGCCGCCGTAGCGGTAAACTGCGATACAACAGCCATTTTAAAGGCCATTGCGGCAAATGCTGCGGCTATTCAAAATGCCGCAGCATTAAATGTTGTATTAACTAACATTATGCCTGTAAATGTTTACATCAATGCCGGGTCTTATGTAGGGGTGTTCACCGCAAATTCAGTACAGCTCAATGGCGCTCTCGTAATCAACACGCCTTACATCGCAAATGCAACCGGTTTTATCAATATCAATTTGCTGAGGCCATACTACCAGGTACGCACGCAGATCACTTACCAGGACCCGATCGGCGGGCTGCCAAATACAATTATCTCAACAAACCGGCCCGACAGTACAGGGCATATAAAAGCAGATATCAGCAATTTTTTGCAAAGCCTCCTAAGGGCACGGGACGAAAGCAACTTTACCCGGGCAAATTATCGCGATAGCAATCTCAGTGCAAGCTATCAAATTGCCTATGCCGAATATTGGGACGGTAAGCTAACCGGAACCCAAACATTAACTTATATCCCGATTACCGACCCTTACTATGTATTGTATGCCGCAAAACAGCTTGGCGACGCATACGGCGGCAACCTGGCTGCCTACGTGCCTTTTCAGTCGGTTACTGATAGCAGTCAATTGGCCAAATGGGTAACGGATTTTGCGGAGCCGGCTTTCTCAAACGGTTGCCCTTTCGATATTGGCTTTATTTATAGTGAGGACCTGGTTGGGCTACAGTTGTATTGCCAAATGACATTACTCGATATAAACAGAAATCCCGTCGCAGGTGGCTCTCAAAACAGCTATCTGCTGAACGAAGATGGCTCGTGGCTGTTAAACCAGGACGGCAGCAAATTTATTATTGCCAGCCAGTCGTCGTTCAGCACGCCCATCCCGGCACAACTGGGCCTCAACCGTTTGCTGATCGATCAATCCTTTGACAGCGATGTTTTTTATTTTAACCTTGCCCTGATGTATAACGACAGCGACGGCAATCCGCATCAGGTGACCCAAACGCAAACCATAAGAATTGATGATGCAGTTGATGAGCAATCTGTATATCTCCGCTGGATCGGCTTGACCGGCTGCTGGAATTACTACAGGTTTGTTTATAACCAGGAAGTATCGCTCGATGTTCAAAATGCGATCATCATCAAAAATTACGTTTTCGATTGGGCAAACCAGGATGGCATAGAGGAGGTGATCAGTAAAAGTGCCGGTCAAAAGATGAAAGTAATGGCTGAAGACCTGTCCGTTGCCGATATTAAGGGCCTTCAATCCATAAAGTATTCCCCCAAAGTGCAAATGCTGGTTAACAAAAACCCGGTTAAATGGCAAACCGTGGTATTAAACACAGCTACCTTCAGCGAATACGAAACGTTGAATGGGCAAGCGCCGTTCAGCGTAATGTTTAACATGCCTTCAATTAATATCCAAACGCAGTAACCCATACCGGTCGGAAAGTACGGCTTCCGATCAGGATATTACTTTATCCAATCTCACCAACAATGGACCAACTCCAACTATACCTTAACGACCAGCTTGTTGATTTGAGCGACGACAGCCCGATTGCTTTAACCTTCCAGATCAACAACCTTGCGGAAGTTCAAAATCAGCAGGGAAACACCAGTAACCAGTTTAAATTACCCCTAACTCAGCTCAATCGGCAGATACTTGGATTTCCGGACGATGTAGCTTTTGCGACGAACCTTCCCTATCAGCAATACCAGGCAAAAATTATCCAGGATGGTTTGGAAATTGTTCCGTATGGCATTGGCGAACTGAACGGTATAGATCAGGATACCGCAAGCATCACTATTCTTTCGGGCAATGTCGATTTTTTTGACGCAATAGACGGGAAATTATATGATATGGGCGATAGTACCAGTGTTTGGAGCAATTACGGCCAAAACCTGGTTTGGAAACCATATGATCACCTTTGGAACCTGGATAATGCAGCAGATTCTCAAACCAAAACCGATGGCTGGATATACCCGGTTATTGACTACGGTAACTTCAGCGATAATTTTGCTGACCCGATCGACGTAAATAATTTGCGCCCGGGGTTTTTCATCAAAACAGCCATTGAACTCCTGCTTCAGTCTTCCGGGTACCAGGCAACGGGATCATTGCTCGGCGATCCGCTCTATCCATTGATGATCGCTCAATTTTCAAATGGAAGCTTTGAACACGGCGCCGACTATCAAAACCAAATTGACGATAAAGGTTTAAACGCCGCCATGGAAATACCACTCTCTTTGAACCACCCAAATTCGCATAACCCAAGTGGTTTATTTACCTGGGATACTGTTATTTCTGACCTGTCGCACCAGTTTCCGGACAATGTTTTGTTTACTGCCAATGATATTAATGCTGTAACCATCACGGTCACCTTTCCTCATGTTTATTTATACGGACGAATCTCATCCGACAATAATCCAACCTACCTTTCCGCGTATATCTATTACCGCGATCCCAGCTATCCGTCTACGCAGGATACGGTTTTAAACTATTACGATTTTTCTTTTGGTGGCCATGGTGAAAAAAAAGCAGGTAATCCGCCGGGCTCTGATCCAGATGGTTGGACACGCGTTCCCGGCACCGATGGATCCAATATTCTCGGAAGCATCGACCTTTACACGACGGTCATTTCTTTTCAAACCACTTTGCCAAAAAATGGAGGCGTGTACGTTGGCTACATCTGGCACGGGTATAATCCCAGTTTCGCGCGTATTTATCCTGGCGCTACATTGATCATAAAAAGCCAGAATCAAACAGTGCAATATGGCCAAACGGTGCAATGTGAGCGCATATTTCCTGACATCAGCCAAAAAGACCTGCTCAAGGACACCTTGCAACGATTTGGCGTCATTTGTCAAACAGACAACGCAAGCAAAACTATTTCATTCAACTCATTCCGAGACATTGTAAATAATATCCCTGTTGCGAAGGATTGGACCCGCAAATGTCTTAACCAGGGTAAGCAAGTAACTTTTCAGCTGGGAAACTACGCCCAGGTAAATTATATGCAATATCAAACAGACGAAAATATATTACCGCTGAAGTATGGCTGGTCGCAAATAAGGATCGGCGACCAAACTTTGCCCGCCAATGCGACGCTTTTCAACAGCCCTTTTGGGCCAACGTTTAACAGGCCATATATCGGCGGTACGGTTGCGCAAATAAACATGATCGACATTACCAGCGGCGACAACAACTTTAGCTTAAGCGTAAATCCACGGATCCTGATCGATCAAAAACTTCCCCTCAATAACCGGGTAGTTACGTTCACTGATGGCAATGGAAACACCCGCGTGGTAAATGACATTATCAGTACACCATATTTCTACAAACCTGATGCCCAAATACTCGCCGGCAGTTATGGTCAGGCCAGCCTGATGTTTAACGACCTTCGGTTAAAGTATTATCCCGAATTGGAGAAAATCCTTACGCAAACCAAAAAAGTAATTCGTTACATCATGCTAACGCCGCGCGACATCCTGGAGCTCGACCTGTTGATACCCGTTTATCTTCAACAGGATAATGCTTACTATTATATCAATAAAATTGATTCCTGGCGGAAGGGTCAGCCTGTGAAAGTTGAACTGGTAAAATTAGGATAAGTTCAAATATCCTTGTCCCTTTGCGACTTTGAGCTGTCTGGTTCAATCGGGTGCGTCTCCCGATATAGCGTAAAACCGTTACTGTCATACTTTTTCACTCAGGCTATCGCGGCCTGGGAAAATACAGTTTCAGGGGTGGCGGCATCATCAGCAGGTGTTATTTATCAGAGAGAGCCTGAACACTTTATCATCGTCAAATTTAGGGCTGATCCTCGTTTTTTGCTTTTACCAGGCTAAAGGCCACGGGCATTCGAATAATATACGGTTAGCGTCTCTCACCAATCGTCTACCTTTGACTAATTGGATATAACGGTCAATAGACCGCCCTTGGTCGTGGGTAAGGCATATGCCATTTATATCATAGCTAGTTCTTTACGTCGGACAACATTGGCAGTAAAAAAATACTCTTAGCAGCACAAGAACAGACGGGCTGCTTCTGTATACACCCGGCGAGACAGTTGCTACTATCACAACAACGAAATGTACAGCCTGCTAAGGTTGGGTTGGTGGCGTTAAGTTAATGAACACCTATTTAGCTGATTTTTTACGAATGCTCTTAAGCAAGAGGTCAACGTTCCATGGCAGATATTGATCATAAAATGAAGCAAAATTAACTTTTCCACCATTGTCAATATGAGTTAATGCACCAGAAACGATAACCGTATCACCTTTACTCAGGGTTTTTATAAGTGTTAACTGTTTCCTAAGTGTATCTCCCTTTGGGTTTTTGGGCACCGTATAGGTGAAATCAACGCGGTTATCAATAGCGATAGTATCGACCGTTTTATCAATTTTTATAGGCGAAACAAGTTGTAAGTTATATATAGGATTATTATCCAGATCAAAAAGAGCCTTGGCCAAGCTACTTGCCTCAAGTTGATTATCATTAATTTCTGTTACTATCATTTCCCAGTCATATATCTTATTTAAGCTATCGGCTGCATATTTATTAAAGGCTGTTATATGGATATCTTTCTTAATGGCATTTGAAGTAACATCATTGTCAGATTCCGCCTTAATGCGGTTCAAAAAATACAGTTCATCCTTGGGCCGGTTATCGACGGCGGTAGTGGCAGGTTTGCTTACCCGGCTAATGGTTGTGTCAGTTGTACTTGCCTTTGAACTGTCGGAATTCTGGCATCCGCAAAAAATAATGGATAATAAAGTTAAAGAGAAAACTGCATTAGGTTTCATATAGTGATAAGTTAGCGATTTGAGAATACTCATTCGGGGAAACTCGAAAATATATTCCGAAAATGCAAAAAAATTAGCAATTTATTTCGGCCTGAGTAATCACTTCAGGAAATAAAATATTATTCCATTTGGCATATTAAACATAATTCCGTATATTTGTAGTAACGGGTTTTATGTAATCGTTACGCCAAATATTTAGGGTTTCATTTTAGCCAACAATTCAATCTGACCATCCAAAAATGCCTTTTGTAATCTCTTCATTTTCTGAATCAGCGTAGTAATATAGATATTGTTTGCTAAGCGGATGAGATAATGTCGTTATGGCCAGAATATCTTCTCTCTTGATATTATTTTTATTAACGAACAACGCAAGGGTCTCCGCATTTCCAAATTTTTGAGATTTTAATACAATCATAGCGTTTGAGGTTCTAAACTAATTTTTTAATAATACATTTTCTAAGGCATCACAGCAAACAAAAATTATGAGCGACGATATAAGTAAAAAAATAACCATCGATGTGGAAGTTAACACTGATGGCCAGCAGCAAATCAATCAATATAAAACTGCGTTTGATAGTTTTCGCAATTCTATAAGCAGTTTGTCAAATCCTTTAGCCGGGCTTTCAAATAGCATATCCACACTTGATAAGGATATATCCAAACTTACGACTTCTGTTGATAAACTGAACACCCAAAACCAGTACCTAAATTCAGGAGGTAACAAAGTTAAAGGCGTGGTTACTGATCTGATAACTTCATTTACTACATGGAACGGCATCATAGAAATATTGGAAATAAGTGTTGATGGATTGGAGGCTGCATTAACCGGCGGCCTGGCAATACTTACCACCTTTTTACCGCAGATTATTAGCTGGGTGGGTGAATTGTTTAAAGGCAATGCTACATTAACAGCACTTAATAAAACGCTCAAGGACAATAAAATAGTAATGGACGCAGTAAACCAGGCAAAACTGCAGGGCACTCAAAACGCACAACAGGAGTTGGTGCATCTTAAATTGTTATATAATGCTATCCAAAACCACAACCTTTCATTAATGGATCGCAAAAAGTTAATTAAGGAATTACAAAGTCAATATCCGGGTTATTTTGGCAATCTTAGTTCGGAGACTATATTAGCGGGTAAAGCGGCTAGTTCATACAAAGAGCTGGCAAATTCAATCGTTGCAACCTCAAGGGCCAGAGCGGCTGAAGATATGATTGCGGATAACAACAAGAGGCAATTAGGAAACGAGCAAAAAATCGCAAAACTAAAAACCGATCTTGATAACAAACAAAAAGAACTTGACAAGGCGCAAAACGAGCATGAAGAAATTCTAAAAGCCAATGAAAATGCTCCGAGTACATTTGGAATTCCGGTTGGCGACCCAGCCGGTGATGTTACAGTAGACAGACTAACAGATGAAAGAGATGCGTTAAAAAAGGCATTTAGCGATTTAACCACTGATTCGAAGCTTTTAGACAGGCAAAACCGGGCATTAGTAAAAACAATTACAGAAAATATTAAAAATAGTGGCGCCCAAGCAGTTACAGGGTTAAAAACTGCCAATGATCAGCAAATTAAATTTAACGAAAAAAGTCTTAAAGACAAACAAGTCTACTTCAATGAAGCCGAGAAAACACGGAATGAATCATTGACGCGCCAGCTGCAAACAACGTACGAAGCCTACGGCAGCGAAACGGCAGCTGAGAACGATCATTATCAGGATGAACTTGAAAGGCTAAAGAAATTATTAAGCGATAAAAAAATAACCCGGGAAGAGTACAATAAGGTAAGCGCGCAATTAGAGGATGAACATCATTCAAATATTGCCGCTATTATTAATAAATACAACGCCCAGGATAAAGAAAGAGCCGAACAGGCTAACAATGAACTGCATGAGTTGCAAATAAAGGGCATGCATGAAGGTGCTGCAAAACAAATAGCGGAACTACAGCAGGAACAGAAAGAAAAAAATCAGCAGTTTGATAAACTGGACGCCGAAAGCCTGGCGAGGGTAAACAAACTGGCTACTGAGATAAGTGATGCACGTAACAAGGATCCACGAGCTGACACCTCGGAACTTGCAAAGCAACTGGATGCCGAATACCAGGTGATGGCGATCAACTGCAAAAAGCAGGAAGCGCTTGAGCGGCAAACGGCTGACGCCATTTCGAAAATAAAAGGCCGGGAAGGACAGGATAAAAAAGAAGACGCCGACCAAAAAGAGATCGAACAACAAAAAGACAAACAAATAAATGAGCTGGCTGATAAGTTTACAAAACAAAAAAACGACAAGGCAAAAAAGGCAGCGGAAGAACTAAAAAACTTCGAATTGCAGCAAGAAAAGAAGCTTTCCGAAGAGGCTTTTTCCATCATCAGTCAAAGTATAAAACAGGAAGCTGATGCCAAAATAGCGGGTTTGGAACGCGATAAAGAAGCCGAATTGAACAATAGCAGCTTAACATCCGCCCAAAAGCTGGCTATTGAACAAAAGTTTAAACAGCAGGAAGCACAGGTAAAAATCAAAGCATTCAAGGAAGAACAGGAAGCTTCGATAGCGCAGGCGGTGATCAATGGAGCGTTGGCCATCACCAAAGCAACGGCACAATCTGGTGTACTTTCGCCTTTGGTCGTACCAGCAATTATTGCCGAAACCGCTGTCGAAATCGCCAAAATAGCGGCACAAAAGCCACCGGCCTATGCATCGGGCGGCTTACATTATAACTCAGACGGTAAAGGTGGTGTACTTAACGGCTATAGCCGGACTGATAACACCAATGCCTGGCTACGCTCAGGCGAAGGGATCGTGGTATCCGAAGCGATGAGGGTTCCCTGGGCACGCAACCTGGTGAGTGCTATAAACGTCGGCTTTGGCGGTCGCGATTTCTCCATAACCAACCCTGGTCGCGGTTATGCCGTGGGCGGTATTTTTACCGATGGCGGCGATGCCAATCGCTACTATAATCAACCCGTTCATGACCAAAAAAACCTGGCAAACTCTATTGCATATCAAATGATCAACAACTTTCCGCCGGTGTACGTTGATGTGAAAGATATCAACAACCAACAGAATATACTGGCCCAAACGATTAACCGCGTCAATCTTTAAAACCAACAAAAAAACCCGGAGAATTAACCACTCACTTAATCAACTTAATCCAACTCAATAAACTTACCGCATGAACATCCAACTTGCCAACACGCTGTTTGACGACGGCGTCTTTTCCGCTTTATACAAAGCGGGTTTTATCACCACGAAGGTTTTTACCTACCGCGAAATATATCTTTGGGTCCAGGCACAAACAAAAACACGCGGCATAAGTAAAAATCAGGCAGTGCTGGAAGCTGAAACAAGATTTAATAAAGATGAACGGACTATTTGGAGGGCTTTGAATAGTTTTGAAACGGAATAAATTAAAGCATTTTTACCTAAATTGTTTTACTTTAGACTATGCAATTCTAAATTTAGTGAAATCAGTGATCTTTATTTTATTAGCCATTTGCTTTTTTTCCTGTGGACATGACGTTCCAAAGGCAACGCAAGATTCGGAGGCAAAAAGGTTACGGAGCCAGGCAAGCGAAGTGGCGTCGAAATTAGGCGGAAACGACAGCGTCAAACGTATGCGACTGGAGCACGCAGTCGCTCTTCTCGATAGGGCAACAGAACTCGATAGCAACTACTTTGGCGCATATTGGGATAAATTAATTTATCAACGAGAATTAGGGCATTATGAAAAAGCCTTGTTAACAGGTAAACAATTGATGAGGTTAATGCCAAACGAACCAACGGAAATTGAGATCGAAGGTGCTTTATCCGAGTTAAATGGAGATGGGCCGTCTTCCATAAAATATTATACCAAAGCTTTTTTAATAAACCGAATGAGATTGGACTCGATGCGGAGCAATCACGAGAATATCACAACTCTCCAAATGTTTTACGCGTTTGATCTCATTGCGCTGAAAAGGTATCGGGAAGGCAATGC
>JABDHD010000041.1 GCA_013285685.1 Bacteroidota bacterium | reverse complement strand
GCGACCACAAGGGTCGCCCCTACGGGCGGTGCGTCTTTTCATTTCCATTTGATCTTGACTAAAACCGGTTACGAAAGACTTCCCCCAAAAAAATTATCACATTTTACATTATTTTTGTTTTGCGAGGCGCGTAGCAAAATATGCCGGGGACAAACAAAAACATCAACCGTTTCACGCTTTTGCTGGCACTGGTTGCCGGTTACAGCGACACGGCCACTTTTATGGGGGCCGACGGTACGTTTTCGGCACACGTTACCGGGAACTTCATCGTGTTTGCAGCCCAGGCTGTATTCCATTCCGACAGGATGGCCTGGGTAAAACTCATTACCTTCCCGGTTTTTGTGGCCGCCGTTATTACCGGCGGCTGGCTGGCCGCAAAATCAGGAAAAAAGAGGCTGCTATTGTGCGAAAGCCTCCTTTTAATAATGGCCGGGATACTTGCCTATGCGCTGAAGGAAAATTCCTGGTACAAATATGGCGTGGTCATGCTGATGGTATTTGCCATGGGCCTGCAGAATACGCTCGGCCGGCTTTTCCCCGCCGAAATGTTCGGCCCGACTACCGTAATGACCGGCAATGTAACCCAGGCGGCGCTTGATTTGCGCAACCTGGTGATCGGTAAACCTGCTGAAAAATCGATCAGCCGGCAAAACCTCAAAAAACAATCCATTTTGCTTGGCGGCTTTTTGGCAGGCTGTTTATTCGGTGGCTTAATCACACGCGGTATCGGCCTGGCATCGGCAGTACTGCCAGGTATTTTTATTTTGGCGGCATGGTTTTTTGAAAAGCAACCTGAAAGAAGTTGAGCTCCGCCGGAGGAGGCGCTCCGCCGGTTTAAGCTTTCCGCCCCAACCGGCGGAACTGATAAGCCGGCTCATCGTTAAATAATATAGCTGTGCATCTTCACCACTTTGCAAACCTGTCCCGAAAAAATAGTAGTTTTAAACACGCATTAAGCCTTTTTTTACGAACCCTCGCGTAAAGTCTACCTTGTTATTAATTTTCTCATTGTCAACAGGATCCTGGCAGGGGTTCGGGGAGGACGCACATTTGAACCGAGGGGGTAACTTAAATTTACGATATCTGCGGGGCAGGAGGCAGAATATTCTGAATAAACCAAATATGATCGGAAATACTGCTTACTTGTTATAATACAAATCCGATACAGTTTTGTAATTTGTAGCCCCTCCGGTACCGTAGTGATAAATACTAACAACCTCAAAATGCAAAGTGAGCTGTTTAGGCGTAAGTTGCGTTATTTGTACCGAATCTGAAACCGGTTCGATATAATCAGTAGCCGCCGGAATGCCAGGATAAGTGGCAACGAGGGCATACAAGCTGCTTACAAGTCCGCCGGAAAGCGCCAATTTGTTGGCTGCAGGGCTATAGGTATAAGTGCCCGCAAGGGAATCCGCGCTTTTTATGGAAGATGAGCTGGTTGGAATAATAAGTTGGTTTACGCTTAGGTAATTGCCACCATTGTCAAATCGTACATAAGCCGAATCGGCATGTGAAGCAGTAAAGGCCTGATCGGGCCCTTTAACACCATCAGTATATTCCGTATAGGTTTGCTGCTGTAAATTCCATTTGCCTGCAATAAGCGGCTGGTTATTTGAAACAGCCGGAGCTAAATTGCTTTTTTTGCAGGCAGATAAACAAAGCAGTAAACCAAATGAAAAAAGTAAAAAATTAAGCGCTCTCATAAACTAAAGTTGATGTTTAACGATAAATAATTGGTAATTATTCCTATCCTCATATTAGCTTACGGAAGCTAAAGCTTAAACGTTACCAGCCGGGATAAATATTTGAATTGAAAATCATTTGGTGATGCCAGCGGCACACAGACAGGGGCTTAGGTTCAAACGGACGCGTGAACCATCGGTACAGAACATAATAGTAATTGCTGCTCGTTAAAACCTTATTTTCCCAGCCATAAAACAGCATCCTCGAACATTTTATTTTGCAGTGGCGATTCAAAGTTCATGTCGCCATGGCCCATGTTCATATACACCATTTTATATTTGGTGTTGGTCCATACAACGGGTATATCACCACCGGTAATAACATCTTTTTTCCCGAGCGGATAGTTTGAAGGATCGAGCGTGACCAGCACTTTTACGTCTTTATTTAATCGCGGATTGGGTTTCCAGCCATACCACTCGTTTATCGGCGCGGTATATGTTTTGGGCAGATGTTTTGTAACGGAATGCTTGTTATCATCAACAATCATTTTGGCTGGTAACGGCGGCCAGTTATTGTTGTAAAAAACAGCGCCGCCCATAAATTTCACAAACCAAGGCCATTTGGTGTCCTTATCATTATAACCGGATACATGGAAACCCAGCCACGAGCCGCCGCCATCCATAAATTTCTCGAACGAACGCCGTTCGGCCTCATTGTGGGGGAACTCGTTTAGCCATATTACCTCTTTATATTTTTCCAGGTTAGCATCATTCAGGTTTTCCCAATTGGATGTGGTATCAAAGGCGAATCCTTTTTGATCGGCCATTTTTTTATAAAACTTTATGGCATCGTAAGCAAAATCAACATGATCTTCTTCCACATTGGTTGAGAAAAAGGCAAGCACCTTAAACTTCGGCGTATGCATGCGCCTCGCCGACTTTATTATTGAAGGATCATTCCCAAACGACTTGAACATTGCCGTCATATCTGCATCCAGGCCCATAAAAAGCGCCTTATCTTCGACCGACCACGGTTTGCCCTGCCGGTAGTCCCACCAACGGTACTCAATTTTCGAATATTCGTGGGATTTCCCTTTTATATTCGAGTTTTCATAAAAATTATAAGCCCTGATGGTATAGCCGGTGTCGTTTGAAACGATCTCCAATTTAAACCGCAAGTCATAATAGTCGCCGGTCGGGCCGGTGTTAATTTTAAAAATGCCGGTACCATTGATATCGCCCGATGCGCCAATGTGAAAAGGTTCGGCATTACCCGGGAATGCATTTTTAAACCATTTGGTAGCGGCAATCAAAAATTCATGTTTGATAAACCCGCCCTCAACGGGGAAGCTTTTATCGTAAAAGACAATCCTTTTTTTCATGGGGATGGGTATCCCGGTATTGTTTTGGGCGATACTGATAAATGGCAGCAGGATAAGCAAAACAAAAAATATTTTCTTCGGCATGATTTTAAAGGTTTAATAAGTTAGATCAAATGCTTAATGCGGAATCGTCAATAATCAACTTTTACAGCAACCCGATACTTAATTATAAGTTTTTACCGGCCAAAACTTCGTTGACCCGCCGGTGTCGTCCTTATATTCCTCACGCAGTTTAGCTAGCTGGGCTAAAAGGTCATTAAGTACCTTTTCATATCCCGGTTTTACCTCCATGCCTTCCTCCTTAAAAAGGTTATCCATCTCATCAGGGTCTTTTTTCAGGTCGAAAAGTTCCCATTCATTTATGGTATAATAATAAATCAGCTTATATCTTTCTGTACGGATACCATAGCTTGGCATTGCCCAGTGCGGTGGTGCAAATTCATAATAATGGTAATAGATGGATTTTCGCCAGTCTGCAGGGACGTTCCCTTTAAATATTGGCACAAGGCTTCTCCCTTGCATATCGCCAGGTATTTTTATATGAGCCATATCTAATATTGTTGGGGCGTTATCAATATTCACCACCGACGCATCGCTAATACTACCTGGTTTTATTATCCCCGGGTAACGAACCATCCAGGGCACTTTCAGTGCCTCCTCATACATGAAGCGCTTATCAAACCAGCCATGCTCCCCAAGAAAAAACCCATGGTCTCCGGTAAACACTACTATGGCATTCTTAGCAAGCCCGGATTTATCCAGGTAATCCAGCAGCCTGCCAATATTATCGTCCTGCGCCTTTAAGTTAGCCAAAAAACGCCTCATCAATTGCTGATAATTCCATTGTTTGCGCTGACGGGCTGTGAGATCATTAGGAGGATTGAAGTCCATCATATCTTCTATACGTTGATGTGACTCGCGGGCTGCAGCGGAACGGGAACTATAATCGTCCCAAAAAGTCGCAGGTTCCGGAAATTTTATGTTGTCGTAAATATGCTCATATTTATGTGGCGGCTCAAAAGGGCGGTGATCGCTAAAATATTGTATCGCCATAAAAAAAGGGCCATCTTTCATTTCGTCGATTCCTTTTATCGCCAGATCCGTAATAATGTCCGTATCATAGCCCTGATAAGTTTTTTGCTGTATTTCGTTGCTTCCAAGGCTCGGATTTTGGAAATAACCACCCGGCGCGTAATAAGGGCCGCCAGCCCCATTTTTGAAAACAAAATAATCAAATCCGGCTACTCCCGGGTTTGAGGGTGATCCGTCTTTATTTTCTAAATGCCATTTACCAACTATTCCGGTTTTATACCCGTTTTGTTTCAATATTTTTGCGAATGTTTCCTGGGTAGCATCAAAAGTACTGCTGGTTACCCCCCTTGTGGTTCCCCCGGGATTTGATAACATTCCATTGAGGTGGCTGTATTTACCCGTCAGTAAAGTGGCCCTGCTTGGTGCGCAAAGCGCATTGGTGCAAAAGGAGTTGCGAAATAACATTCCTTCTTTAGCAATACGATCTATATTAGGGGTTTGAATCAGGGTACCGCCATAGCAGCTTAATGCTTTAAGGGGAACCCCTTCGGTTGTTATCCAAATAATATTAGGTCTGCTCGTTTCACTTGCTTGCTTAACGAGGTTTGAGTGAGAATTTGTACTTTTAGTCGAAGCTTTTTGAGTCCAGCCGTTCTGAATTATAATTGAGGCAAAAAGCAAACCCAGAATCAAACTGCCTAATTTTTTTAATGCTTTTGTTCTTAAAATCGATTCCTTTTTCATAATTAATTGTTTTGGAATTATCTTTTTTGAATTTTGCTTTATTACTTTTCATAAAAGAACTTTATGAGATACAATTGTAGTTTCTTTTCAGGTGCTTCCCAAATGATTTTTTCTGCGGGATTTTAGTGATACTTAGCCAAAGTTAGCTTTCGTACAGTTTCTATTCAACACCCCGCTGAGTTTTGGTATAGCAGTACTAATCCGGAAAGCCCGTTAAAGATCATTTATTAATGTGAGCATAAACGCTTAACCGTCGTTTGGCACCATGCCCAACCATACCTATGTCGTGGCAAAAAATGCAGATCATCATGTTTGGCAGAAAAATCCGGAAGTCGTCATTACAGAAGTAACCCGCCTGTATCAGCAGGTTGCTGATAAATAAACCATCGGTATTACGGGTTAATTTGACAACTGCTTCGATCTCTTGGTCCCGTTTTCATATTTCCGCGTATGATCGCCAACAAAGGGTCAGGATCGCACAAACCCCTCCCCCGTTCATTTTTTACCCAATTCTTCCGCCAGCCCCACGAGCAATCCTTCGGGCCCGCGCATATAGCAGAGCCGGTACGTGTCCTGGTACTGAACCACCTCGCCTACCAGCTGCGCACCGTGCCCGGTGAGCCTGGCCACCATCTCGTCAATATCTGCTACCGTGAACATCACCCGCAGGTAGCCCAGCGCATTTACAGGTGCGCTGCGATGATCGGCAACTACAGGCGGGCTGATAAACCGCGAAAGCTCCAGCCGGCTGTGACCATCAGGGGTCACCATCATGGCAATCTCCACCTGCTGGTCGCCCAGCCCGGTGACGCGCCCGGCCCATTCTCCCTCAATTGTGCCCCGCCCCTCCAGCTTCAAGCCGATCTCGCCGAAAAAAGCGATAACATCATCCAGGGATTCAACCACGATGCCCATATTGTCCATTCGCAGCAATTTATTTTTTGTCATAGTTTTATTTCCTTATCCATTAAATTCATAAGCGCTATAATCCCGCCCGACCGCGTAATAGCAATGCCGGGTGTAGGCTGTGCATATTGATAATGCAGCAATTTATTATAAAACAATAATACCCTAACAACATTTTTTCGCCTTTGTTGATGCTGTCGCCAACAAACCGTAATGGCCTGGGGGGTATTTTGGTATTAATCTGATTTGATCCTATGGTAGTTGTTATCACCGCACCATTGCCGTTAAGCAATGGGGTAAATTTCATTATAAAATAATTGGTACATTTACACCACAAATCGTCTGTGCAGCGCGGTGATAACACCGACCACAAGCTGAAATCATACTAACGAAAACCTTTTTTATTATAGCTATCAGCCAAATGGTTAACTACTATTTCAGCTTTTCAATTATAAATAAAGGTATTAACCTGTCCATCAACGTTTACAGGCGCCGGATTCTTCAAATCCAGCAGCAGTGGCTTTTGCAGGCTAAGGCTGTCGGGGTGCTTGTCGGTTACGTCGGCTACCCAATTTGTAAACTGGTACAAAGGCGTCTCTCCTGTCCAGGTCATCAGGTAACTTTCAGGTGTCGGCTGATTTATCGTCAATAGCGACGGCTTTTTCCAACCATTAGTTTTATTCACTTTGCTATCTTTTCTCAATAGAACAAATGCTTTACTAAAAAGCATGGAGTCTGCGCGGGTAACTATGCTGAACTTATTGTCCAGCGAATCGGGATAATTATGTCCGCGGTAGCTATTGAACACAGCAAGCTTTTTGCCCATGTAAAAACGAAGCAGTTCCATCTTCATATCCACGTTTATACTATCGTGCGGGGGAATGTAAAACGCATAAATATCAATTGAATTTATGTTATCGTTCCCCGTGTAGGCCTTCAACTGCGTATCGTACCGCTGTCTGAAATAAGCAATAGCCACGCATTCCTTATCTGTATTATTTGCTATGGCTATTCGGGGCACTTTATTTTGAACATAGTGATAGCTTCCGCTAAAAATATCCAGATCGAAAGGGTCGGCGTATTTTTTAGTTTTCGACGTATCAGGCTCCCAATTTTTTACCGGGTAATTTACCGGGTTTATACGCGCTTCAACAAAACGCGCCATCTTATCACGTTGCAACTGGCGTGTCGAATCAAGATTACCCGGCGGCGCTGCATTTTGATCGCCTGACCAGGGATTGCTCGTCGTGATATCGGAGACGGCGGCCGGCGAGTTATTATTGCACGAGCGCGAAAAATTGTAGAGCGTTATTACGACAATAATTACAAAATAGATGGTCCGTGCCGGCGAAACGCTCCTTCTGTATGTTGGCGCGGTGGTTTGCTGCCTTACCTGTACACCTAATTTATTTGCGAGCGCGGCGTTGCTGGTGTCATACCAGCGTATCGCCTGTTTAGCTTCCGAAAAAAACCTGCTTTGTGGAGCATAGCCCTGTTTTTGTTTAATAAGGTCGATCATCCTCACAAGTACCTTCAAAAAATATCGCTTATCAACTTCGCCCAGCGTAAAATAAAAGTCTTTATCGCGCAGGTAATCCAATTTTTTAAGCAATTCGGGGGTCGGGCGGTCCGGTTCAATACTTGCTATAGCAAACTCCACTTTTGCCTCCAGGCGCGTAGTTAGCGTTTTTAAAATATCGGTGTTAAAAAAAATGCGGTAGTGCAACAGTACACGTATGTTATTCCAGTTATTTTGGCTTAGGTTAGCATTGATGTAGTCAGCAAGCTCATCGGTAAAATAAGTGGACACCACCAATTTTATGCGGATGGCTTGTTCGGGCGGGTATCGCGCAAGGGTGTCGATATATTCGGCATCGTACCCGGTGAGTATCCCGTAAAAACAATCATAACGCGAAATTTCTTTAAGCACATCCGGGTAGTCTTTAAAAACACGCAAAACCGTTTCCACATCATTTTTCGAAATGGAATTATTGAGTTTTTGCTCAGCGATGAGTTTTTTTTCGATGCGGATAAGTGATTCGCCCGAAACGTCGGCAAGTTCAGCCCTACCGATCCCTATTGCTGCCAAAGCTTTAAAAAATGCCACAATGTTGTTTTACAGACCAGCCAAAAATATAATTAAAATACAATATCTTCGCCAATAACCCGGTGTTTGTATGATCAATATTATCAACCAGATATTTGAAATAGAAAATAAGCTAAGGCAAAAAAAAGAAGATGTTGCTGAGCGGAATATAAAACGTTTGTACCATGAGCTGGAAACGTTAGGGTATAAGGTGGTTGACCCTATAAACCGTGTATACAAAGAGACGGATACAGATATAGAAGCATCGCTTGCAACGCCGCTTACGGGCGCATTAAAGGTAACACGCGTGTTAAAGCCCATTATATACCAAATACTTAATGACGGGCAAATGGAATTGATACAAAAAGGTATTGTTATTATTGAGGGAGAGTAGCATTAATGAAAATGATCAATTTTGGCATCGACCTGGGTACCACCAACTCCGGGATAGCCAGGTACGATAACGGGCGAATAGGGATACTGAAAAACCCTGTAGGGTTGAAAGAGCTTTTACCATCGGTAGTATCTTTCTACAAAGGGCGCACACTTATTGGCGACAAGGCCCGTGAGCAATACCTATCAAATGCCGGAAATGTTTTTAGCGCCTTTAAGCGTAAAATGGGCACCGGCGAGAAGTACCAGGCCGCGATTGCGGGAGAACCTGCTGAGTTAAGCCCCGTCGATCTGTCGGCCCATGTGTTGAGAGAGCTTAAAAACTTTGTCCCCGGCGAAGAAATAACAGCAGCCGTTATTACCATTCCCGCTTCTTTTGATACCATCCAATCGAACGCCACCAAATTGGCCGCCTTCCAGGCCGGTTTTACCGAAGTTGTGCTTTTACAGGAGCCGATAGCTGCCTGTCTGGCCTATGCCAATACCAGCAACCTGGATATAGATGTTGAACAGCGCTGGCTGGTTTACGATTTTGGCGGCGGCACTTTTGACGCGGCATTGGTACAAATTAACCACAGGGAACTTAAGGTAATTGACAATAAGGGCAATAATTTTCTTGGCGGAACGGACATAGATTACGCATTTATTGAAGAAATATTGACACCACGGCTAATTGAGCGTTATGGCGATACAGAGCTATGGCAAAAATTAATACTGCGCGAAGGTGTTTACAGCAAGCTATGGTTTTACCTGAATTACCTGGCCGAGGAAGCAAAAAAGCAATTATCGGTTTCGGAAACTACATGGATAGATATTGATTTTCCTGAACTGGATATGTCCGTTGAACTGGAAATAACACGGGAAGAATTTGACCGTGTAGTACGGCCCAAGTACGCAGAAACTGAACACTTTTTATTGGAATTGCTTAAAAACAACAATATTACGTTTAGCCAGATCGACCGGATCATACTGGTGGGAGGCACAACCTATATCCCCTATATCCGGGAGTCGTTGAAATCACTTTCGGGCGGCGTCGTAGATGATAGTATCGACCCGGGCACAGCGGTTATTATCGGGGCAGCGTATTATGCCGGTGCATCTCCCGTGACTGCGAATAAGGTTGAAAAGGAAACAAAGCCACAGCAACCTGGTAAAAACGGAGAATTTAAGCTAAGCTTTACGACTTACACAAACGACCTGGAAGAACTGATCGCTTTTAAATCAGAAACTCCTTTTTCAGGCAATTACCGTATCGCCCGCGGCGACGGCGGTTTCGATACCGGCTGGGAACGCTTTGATCAGGCCGCATCGGAATTTGTGACCTTGCTTCCGAAATCAAAAAACATATTTAAGTTAAATATTACCAATCAAAAAGGAGAAACAGTTTACAGCAAGGACGATATTGTTATTACCCATGGACTTTACAGTGTCTCGGGCCAGCTGCTGCCAGAAGATATTTGCCTGGAGGTGGACGGCGATGGCAACAAAACATACCTGGAAGTAATATTTAAGCGAAATGATATTCTGCCGTTAAGCCGAACCATTTACAAAACTTTTTCAAAATCGGTGGCGCGCAATTCAGACGATAAGCTGATCATTAATGTTGTAGAGGGTAAAGGCGGAAGTTTACCGGGTGCTAATTTGAGCATCGGCTATGTTGAGCTTGGCGGAAAACAACTGGATGGCGACCTGGTAAAGGGCACAGATGTTGAATTACAGGTGCAAATTGATGAATCGCGCGGGCTTAAGGTTGAAATTTATATACCATCCACCCTTCAACAGGTTACTCAAAACTTTCACATCGCTACGCGTGAGATATCGCCCGACAAAATGTTGCAGGACATTGCCCGGGCCGAAATGACCATAAGCGAAGAAATAGCCGAAAGCGACGAGCAGGAAGCCTACGAAATTTCGGCGATGTTCCAAAATATAGCCGTTGAATTACGGGAGCTTAAAATAAGGCTGAACGGCATAAAAAATGATAACGCAACGGAAGAAAAATACCGTATTGACGAGCAAAAACGCAAGCTTTTGGCCGCGCTTGACGACCTTACCCGCGCCAGGGATATTTATGTTGAAATAGCGAGGTATAACGATGAAAAGGAAACCTATATCATACGGGAAAAATGGGCTACGGCCGAACAAAAAAATACCATAAACAAAATATTCAGCCAGGAAAAAGACTTTTTAAACTCGGGTGATAAATACGTGATCAGGCAAAATGCTGAAGAGTTAAAAAAACTCAACGACAAAATATGGCTGCAGAATGACGAGCGTTTCTCGGGTATCCTTTTCAGCATGCTGATGGTGGATGAAGATTGTTTCAAAAACAGGGGTAATCTCGAAGAAATAAAACAAACAGGTTTAAACGCCGCCAAGGCCGGCGATCATGCCCTGGTAAAGCAGGTTGCAATGTCGTTATATAACAACATGAAGCCCGATTGCCAAAAGATGTTTACAAGGCAGGAAGACAAGGAACGTTTACAGTTTAATTCCGGTATCACAAAAACAGGATTAAAATGATTGTGGATCGCTGCGGCTAAACTTGATGACCAAACCTGGCCGCGGATCGGGTAGAAAACGCGGTTTTTAGCCTATATTTTCCCTCTTCAAGCGCGAGTCTGATGACAGGGCCTGCAGCGCAAAAGCCACTCGTGCTCCGCGGACAGGTTGCCCCGCCTTCAAGCGCGAGTCTGACGAAATGGACAAAAGCGCAGAGGCGACTCGTGCTCCGCTGGCAGGTTGCCGCAAAGCTCCGGGCATTTTCCCGGCTGAACATTAATTTTAAATTGCGACTAACTTTTAGTTGCAATTTTAACGGGCCTGTAGTATATTTGCATACCGTTCATCAATAAAAGATGAACCTTTTACTTATCCGTTAACGAGTTTGAAAAGAAGAAAGGATAATTGTTTATGATAAATCGAATTGAAAAATTAAAGACAATTACACATGTCACGCCACGAAAAATTAGTTGCCCGACTACTGACAGTTCCCAAAGACTTTACCTGGGAAGAATTAATTAAAGTTTTAAACTCATTTGAATACGAGGAAGTAAAGGGCGGAAAAACTGGTGGATCGAGAAGGAGATTTGCCGATGAGAAGAAGAACATCATTACGCTGCATAAACCACATCCGGGTAACATTGTAAAAAGTTATGCACTTCGCGAGGTGATTGCAGAATTAAAAGCAAAAGGACATATTAAAGATGAATGACATCCTACAATACAAAAGTTATTACGCTTCGGTACATTTTAGCGCCGGTGATGAGGTATTTTATGGAAAAATACTCGGCATAAATGATTTAGTTAGTTTTGAGGGCTCATCGGTAAAAGAACTAAAGAAAGCATTTAAAGATGCCGTTGAAGATTACCTGGAAACTTGCCTGGAGATTGGAAAGGCCCCCGAAAAGACCTATAAAGGAACATTTAATGTCCGGGTGCCGGTTACGCTGCATAAGGAGGCATCGTTATTTGCGGCTGTTCACAATATCACTTTAAACGAATTTGTGAAAACCGTGCTTGCTTTTACCCTGCAAAGGCCTGATGAGGTTAACCGGCTTATTGATAACGACAATCAAATAATACAAGCGGTTTAGGTAGGTAAGTTTTATTTCGCCCCCCAAGCTCTGTTGCAGATTTAAATTTACCCTCAAAATATTTTCGGCAGAATGAGACTCACCGACTCGTCATTGCGAGGAACGAAGCAACCCCCTACCTAGGACATTCAACGAAACGCCATGCATTAATGCCCGGCGTGCGGCTGACAAGTCAACCGGAGATAATAGGTCTATTGATTAGCATGTGTAGAGGTGGCTTCGTTCCTCGCCATGACGTTCTGCCTGGTTTTTGCAGATAAACTTAAAGTCCCACCCTCACAAGTACGCCTGCAACTCCTTCACCAGCGGCTTATTGTTCCTTAATCTCGCCAGGGCCTTGTCTTTGATCTGCCTCACCCGTTCCCTGGTAAGGTGATATTTATCACCGATCTCGTCCAGGCTCAGCGCCTGCCCGGTTCCTAAGCCGAAGAAAGATTTTACAATGTCCTGGTCCCTTTGGTCGAGCATGCGCAGGCCGTTGGATACTTCGGTACTTAATGATTCTGCAAGCACACCGCTATCGGCGGCGGCTATGGTATTCGGCAATACGTCCAGCAGGGTATTTTCTGCTTCATCAGAAAAAGGCGCATCAACAGACACCGCCCTGCCTGCACTCGCCAGCGCAGTGCTAACCTTTTCGGCCGGCACGCCCATACTTTCCGCCACTTCTTCGGGCGTGGGTATCCGCTCCAGGTGCTGCTCCAGCAGGGATGAGGTTTTGCTTATCTTGCTTAGGTCGCCTACCTTATTGGCCGGCAACCGCACGATACGCGCATGGTCGGTAATGGCCTGCAGGATGGACTGGCGTATCCACCATACCGCATACGAAATAAATTTGAAGCCCTTGGTTTCGTCAAAACGTTTTGCCGCCTTGATGAGGCCAAGGTTGCCCTCATTGATCAGGTCGCCGAGCGTAAGGCCTGAGCTTTCGTATTGTTTGGCTACGGAAACCACGAAGCGTAAATTGGCGCTGGTCAGCCGTTCTAATGCTGCCTGGTCGCCTTGTTTTATTTTTTGTGTCAGGATCACTTCTTCTTCGGCGGTCACCATCGGGATTTTGGCGACGTCGGAGAGGTATTGCTGTAATGAAGCAGACTCACGGTTAGTGATAGACTGACTTATTTTAAGTTGTCTCATACGGTTAAATAAACCTTTCTTTGATTTTGATCGGGTGAAAGTGCAGCTCGAAACGCCGCAGAATTTCAATGTGCAAATATACGGTAAAACAGGCCGGAATTTGTCTGCGGACTGTAAAGAAAAGGCTGCCTGTTTTACTCGCAAATAACTGATGAACAACCGAATAGCATAAATCTATGGATAGCGGGTATTGTATTACCTGGAATAGCATTCCAGCCTGATCATTATGCGTTGGTTGGGTCGCTGTTGTTTTAATTTCCATCCCGCTGTCCGTAGCTTCTCAACTCGGCACATGAATATTGGTATTGCAACGCGAATGCTCAATTGAAAATTATTGGGTGATGGCGGTGGCAACCGGCGCGGTTATTTGATACTCAGCTCTTCATCCTTCAAGTGCAGCGTCACCAATACCAGCAGCAAAACGCATACAACCCGGTCAGCAGCATCCAGCCCATTCCAGGTATTGCTCTGCCACATAGAAAACCATTCACCGCCAATCACTTCGAAGCCCAAAAACCATATCGCGATACCAATACCTATCCCCGCAACTGCCCAGTTTTTGGATGAATGGAAAACAGCCGATTCCGAGCGCAGGTTTTTAAACAGCAGCCACCCTCCCCTGGCACAACAAAAAGCCATAGCAGCTTCCAGGCAGATGATAAAAACGTATCCGGCATGGTATAAAAGGGGGCTGCTGATGTGCCGGTAGTGCACATTACTGTCCGGGAATACGCTATCCATTTTCAAAACGTGCTCCACAAAGTGATAATTGGTGTAGTAGTCGCTAATATTACCAAATGTAATTAACAAGGCCATTAGTGCGATAGCGCTTACAAACAAAGCCTTGCAAATTCTGAATAGTAGTTGTACGGATGGCATTTTTTGACGGAGAACCAAATTTAGGTTTTTTTGCTATTCAAAAGGACTAACAGCCGAATTATTCCCTGCGCTTAGCACACAATAAAATAATAAGCATACCTCCGCCGGACTCCGCCGGTTTAAGCGTCCACGCCTAAACCCATTCAAATGTGAGCGTCTACGCTCACGCCCCCGCTTACGGGTTAAATAATGTTTCCCGAAATTTTTCCACGTCACTAATAGCCTCAACCGGTATGGATCTGGCGCATGAGTTTTGCTCACCCGGAAAGCTCCTTAAAGATCATTTTTAAATGTAAGCGTGGACGCTTACCCGGGTTGGCATTCCAGCGTGGACGCTTGAACGGGCGAGGGGCTACAACCTTGAAGGCGCAACGCCATAATTTTTTTTAAAAACGAATGAAAAATGTGACAAGTCTTCGAAGCCTAAACCTAAATACACATCAGATGGCGTTTTCCCCTGTTCCTTTATCAAATAATATGCTTCCTGGAGTCTCCTTTGTTGCAGCCAGCGGCTTGGAGGTTTATTAAAAACTTTTTCGAAATCCCGCTTGAATGTCGCCAGGCTTCTTCCGGTGAGATAAGCAAATCGCTGCATTTGCACATTATAATGATAATTCTTCTCCATAAACCCTTCCAGGTCTATTTTTCCTGGCTCGGAAAAGTCAAAGAGAACACTTTTAAATGACGGAACAAGCGCCAGCAAAAGCAAAATGGCTTCCTTCTGTTTTACAAAAAGCAATTCATCAGTTCCTGTACGCTTCAAAATTGTTTCGTAGGCCAAAAGTGATCGCATATAGTTACCAATCTCCGGTGAAGAAATCTGTTGAAAAGCAGGCGTGACATGATGTTGTACTGCTTTATATCCGTATTCAAGACTGATGTTTCGAAGTGTTTGTTGGTCAAAGTATATGGATATGGACTGATACTCACCCCCATCCGGGGGGCATTTTGCATATTTTACAAGATTGTTTCGCCGGCAAAAGTAGATGTCGCCGGCGTTGAAGCTTATCGTATGGCTGTTGTCCGTCATCACCAGTGAGCCGGAAATAATATAAACTAAAGTGTGCTCCGGAACAAACTGCTCGCCTTTGCTGCTTCTTGAGAAGTAACACGAATATTGTATGGGCGGTTTTTTAGTCATTTGTTTAATATGTTCGGAATTCGAAGTTACTAATCTTCAATTTATTTTAAATAGAATGGTTTGCGGGGCGCATGACGCATTCTTGTACATATCCGTTCAGCAAGCCATTGAAAATACTCACAAAGAAACGGGTCGGGGCGTTTCTCCCGCGAATCACGGATCATTGTTTTATACTTATCCCAGGTAATTGAAACCAATGAGCCGATGGTTTTGTCCACGAGGTCAATATTTATCAGCCGTTCAGCCACAAGAATACCGAGCGATTCCATTTCCTGCGCAAATTGGGTAATCATAATCCCTTCGTGGGCAGGAAGCTTTTGCCATTCTTTATGGGTGGGCGGTATATCGTGCGAGGTAACATAATTCATAAGCTCGGAAAATTCCCGGGTATTGAAATTACGCAACGCCTCCAGCGTTAACCTTTCCTGGCGGTCGCGTGCCGCGGACTTTACCTGGACGATACCAAATATTAACCCGATAATAGCCGATATGGCAAGCGCGATATTGGCAATAAATTCAATTGTGTGAAAAGTCATATTCTTGTTGGATTTAAAGATTAGTCTAAAATAACGCGTTATGTTTCGGCCAAAATAACCGGTGAAAAAGAAAAATTTAACCACAAAGACCGCTAAGTAGACACAGAGAAAAAAATAACAAACTATCAATGCTTTGTGACCTCTGCGTCTTCCTCTTTGAGGCCTTTGTGGTTAAAATCTTTAGTTATATAAAAGAAATTTTAGAATGATAAAACCGGGTGGTCCGATTAATGCGTAATGTAAGCTTTGGGTTCAAGATACTCTTCAAACCCCAGGATACCGCCTTCCCGCCCAAAGCCGGATTGTTTGAAGCCGCCGAACGGAGCAAGCGGATCATGAGCTACACAATTAATCAGTACCCTGCCTGCCTTGATTTGAGCGCCAACACGTTGTGCCCGATCAATATTCGCCGAGCTGATGTAAGAATTCAAGCCGTATTCCGTATCATTGGCTATGGCGATTGCCTCTTCTTCAGTTTCATAGGTAACAATGGAAAGCACGGGCCCGAAAATCTCTTCCTTAAATATTCTCATTTCCGGGGTAACGCCGGCAAAAACAGTGGGTTTAATAAAGTTGCCTTTTTCCAGGCCCGCCGGGTGGCCTTCGCCGCCAATTACAAGTTCTGCCCCTTCAGCCATACCTGATTTTATATATTCCTGTACCCGGTTATATTGTTTGACACTCGCCAGCGGCCCAAGTGCAACTTCCTTGTCTCTCGGGTCACCGACCTTCATTTGTTCTACGGCAGCTTTGGCCAGTTTCTTTACCTCTTCAATACGGTCTTTGGGGACCAGCAATTTGGAAGCTGCAATACAAGCCTGTCCGTTATTCATGTAGCAGGCGGCAACCGCCATGGGGATCGCTTTTTCAAAATCAGCGTCATCTAAAATAATATTGGGGTTTTTGCCGCTGAGTTCAAGCGCCACGCGCTTTACCGTATCCATGGCGTCCTTTGCTACCATTTTTCCAATGGTTGTCGAGCCCGTAAAAGACAAGCGCTGAATACCAGGGCTTATAGACATTTCCTTACCGACCACCTCGCCGAGGCCGCAGACCACGTTAATTACTCCCGGCGGAAGCCCGGCTTCGAGATAGCTTTCTACAAGCACCTCAGTTTGCATGGCACTCATCTCGCTCGGTTTGATCACCACCGTACAACCTGCAGCCAGTGCGGGAGCCATTTTGATATGGATAGAACCTGCACTGGAATTCCAGGGCGTAAAAATTCCGACTACGCCCACCGGCTCGAATACAACCCTGGAGTAGCCAAGCGTTTTTTCAAGTTCATAATCCTTTACGACCGAAATCACGTGCTGAAAAATATTTAAGGCCAATTCGTTGGACCCTTTCGAGCGAACTTCGGGAGCGCCGTATTCCTCAGTTGTAGCGGCGACCAGCCTGTCCATTCGGGTGGCCAGGGCATCATAAAGCCGTTGTAAATAGCCAAGGCGTTCCTCTTTGGTAGTTTGCGACCAGGTTTTGATCGCTTTATTGGCGGCGGCGATCGCGTTGCGCGTATCAACCTCGTCACACATGGTAACCTTGCCAATCACTTCGTTGTTGGTAGGGTTTATCAAGTCGACAACCGTAGTCCCGTGAGGGGTAACCAGTTCGCCATTGATAAATGCTGTATTAAAAGTTTTCATAAATGTAGGATTGAATTGTTTGAAAGCATCTGTTTGTTCTTGCTTAATTGTAGTACAAATTTATTGGCGTTACAGGCCGCCAGCTTTGCTGAAAAGCTCAATTAATTTTGCTATAAAGCTCAAAGAGAAATTTAATGGTTGGCTTGTTCCCCTTCTCAAGCGCGCGTCTGACGTGTTAACCAGGCGCGCAAAGGCCCCGTTATTACACGCCCGAATAGGAGAAAGATTTTTTGTAAGGATATCACTCCCTGCACGACTCAGTATCCAATAACCGGCATTTAACTCCCCAATAGGGTTGCCTTGTTTATAGTTATAATCTGCCAGACGATATGAACGCATTGAATTTAGCAAACAAAAGGCCTTGGGTTACAGGCAGCCCTCGAAGGATATGGCAAAACCACCGCCAGGAAGCTGGTTTTTTGCGGCTGACGAGGCTAATTATGCCACGGGTCAAAACCTTTCAGCCGATGGAAATGTATTTATCAGTATCCTTTTACATCACTTGATAATTAACTTCATATTAAACATACATCATGGTAAAATTTGCATTATTAGCCCGTTTAGAGGCTAAACCCGGAAAAGAACAGGAAGTGGCGGACTTCATCAAAAGCGCCCTGCCATTAGCACAGGAAGAGGATCAGACTATAAGCTGGTATGCGCTGCAAATAGGGCCATCCACATTCGGCATCTTCGATACCTTTGAAACTGAAGATGGGCGCAAAGCCCATTTGGGCGGCCGGATTGCCGCTGCGCTCATGGCCAAAGCACCCGAACTGTTGGCAAAAGACCCTGTAATTGAACAGGTGGACCTGCTGGCGGTTAAGTAGACACCTTCCAAAAAGAAAGAGGCTGCCTCGAAAGTAATATTTCAGGCAGCCTTTTTTTAAATTTTAGAAAATATTTACCGGCTGCTTATCGCTTCTTAAGGCGGGACGGGTCACTGCTTAGCATGCGGGCTACCCCGATGAATCGGGGCGGCTGCGAAAAATTGCTTGCGGGAGCGGTATGAATACTTTAACTCAATAAATGTTAGCAACCTTCCTACCTTATCAACAACCGGCATATTTAATTAAGATTTTTTTTAGCTTCGCTGAAGTACATGGTATAAAATAATATAAATGAGTTTTACGAAAAAACTGAATATAAATTGGAGGATTATTGAAAACGTAATTTTCGTATTCGCATTTGGTTTTATAATGTATAAACTGATTTCGGACTATTGGCTGTATATCTACCACTCCGTAAAAGGTAAAGGTTTTATTGGCGACGTCATCGATCCTATTTCAACCCGCGACTATTATAAAAGTGTAATAGCTATAATAGTTATGTTAAATGTTACCTGTGTTTTATGGGAAATTCTGTCGTTGATTATCCTGCTTTTAAAACAGGAAAGCGGCAATATAACAGGTCATGGTAAATATAAACTCATCTTTAAAAAAGTTTTAGTTAACTATAAGCCATCTTTTTTGGCTTTGTTAATCGTCGAACTTTTGCCAAAGCTGTTTTTGATCCACATGTTTTGGATTTGGCTGCCCCATTTTCAAAAAATTCGCTTATTCACAATCAATTTAAAATGGTATAGCTGGATTTATGCCTACTTATGCCTGGAACTTGCAGTATGGGTTTATCATTTCGGTTTACATCGCGTACGGTTTTTATGGTGCCTTCATGCGCCACACCATTCTCCAACCGAGTTAAATTTGACGGTAAATTGGGTTAATTTTTTCGCGGAGGGTTATTATTCTACTTTAGTCTACATCGTTATTTTAACGCTTTTTGGCATTAACCCGGTTATGTTTGTGACTATTATGTTTATTAGCACTACATGGGGCACGTTTGCCCATATCAGCGAAAGGGCTTTAAAAAATGGGAAATTAGGCATATTGCAGTATCTTATTATTACGCCGGCACATCATCGGGTACATCATGCAAAACATCCGCTGTACATCGACAGAAACTTTGCCACGGCTGTGCCCTTATGGGATTGGATATTTGGGACCTTGCAGCCATTTAAAGAAGATATAAGGGCAGACTATGGTATCTCAAGAGAATTAGATGTTACCAATTTTTTTGACTTGTATTTTGGGGAAATAGTACTCCTCTATCGCGATGTGAAAAATGCACGAACATTAAAGAATAAATTTTTACATATCGTAATGCCCCCGGGCTGGGAACCTGCGTGTTCAGCCAAAACAGCTTCGGCTTTAAGGCGGGATTTTTTGAAAACAAACCCTGCATTGGGCATTACCAGCAGAAATAGAATTTTATCGGCAATTAAATTCCGGTCCAAAATGGATACGCCCGCGCCGGTTCAAGCGTCTTTCGCAAGCTCCGCCGCCGGTTCAAGCGTCCCGCTTGAACCGGCGGGTGAAATTGTTTGATAACAAGCCAGCCAAAGCTTAAAAATGCAAAAACCCCGCAGGCTTGCCAGGCAAGGCGCTGCGGGGTGAGCAACCGCTACGTTACAGTTCTTTAACCTCGAACATCTTTGCGTCGCGGGTGTTTTTTTGTACGGCAATGGCCGAAAACATGCTCAGGCAGAATGCCATGGCGTAAAAGCCTTTCTCACTCGGGGCGAGATTTGCATTCCAAAGGCCGATCGTTAACAGGATCATTGCCGCAATAGTGGCAAACCAGCTCAGGCCGTAGTAAAGGTCCGTAACGGCGAGTCCTTCAGCCCTGTCCCTCACACTTTTTTGTACGGAGATGACGGCGAATAAGCCGAATAATAAGATGGTGAAATAATAACCTTTTTCGTTTAGCTGCATACTTGCATTCCATAAGCCGACGCAGTATCCTACCACTCCTGTTAATAAGGCAAACCACGAAGCCCCTATAAAGGCGGCAGTTGGTTTAAACGGGTTTCTAACGTTTACGGCGGGTGAAGTTTGGTCTGTTGTGTGTTGTAGCGGTTCCATTTTAATTTGTTTTAATGATTGATAATGAAGCAAATGTGCGATGTGAAACCGACCTGCCAAAAGTAGAATTATGGAATTACTGACGATATGTTTTTGTAATTACTGTACCTTTATCACCTAAATATCTCCAATATGGACCCGCTTTCTGAGTTGATCAACCTACTGGATAATACTGATAAGAAGCTGTTCAGGCAGTTTTTACAGCTGAAAAACAAACGGCTGGACGTGAAAAATTTAGCTTTACTTGATTTGATAGAAACTGACGATATAAATAGCTTAAACAAGCTATACGATCCGAAGAAAAATAAGGATGCATACCATGCTTTACGTAAAAGATTGCAGGATAATTTGCTGCTATTTTTATCGCAGAAAACTTTTGAAAGCAATACCGACACCTATGATGCATTGCGCCTGCTGGTAGCAGGGCGTTTTTTGTTAGAAAACGACGTGTTTAAAATAGGGTTTAAATGTTTGGATAAGGCTGAACGGCTGGCCGAACATTTGGAGCAGTTTAATTTGTTGAATGAGCTATTGCTGTTAAAACTGCAGTACGCCCATCTGCCGGGCGCTGAAGACCTCGACGCTTTGACCGCGCGTTTTCTGCGGAACCAGGCCGATATGCACCGCGAGGCTAAGCTCAATATGGCCTACGCCTTTTTGAGGCGCGAACTGCAGGAGATACACCTGGAGGGGAAGATCGTTAATTTGACGGCCCTGGTGATCACAACCATCCGGAAGTACAAAATTTCTGTACAGGAACTGATGACCTATAAGTCGATTTACCAGATCCTTTTCATCGCGAATGAATACGCGGCGATACAGCAAAACTATGGATTAATAGAACGCTTCATCAGCCAAACCAATCGGTTTATGCAGGGCCATGCGCATAAAAAACATCCCTATCTTTTTCATCATATATCCATCCTCTATTTTTTGGCAAACTTTCACCTGAGGCGAAGGGATTTCGCGGGGAGTGCATCCTATCTTAGCGAAATGATGGGCTTAATGGCGACGGATAACCGCTATTACGCGCTGTTTTATTTACGCCATCAGTTACTTGCCGCGCTTAACTTGTTCTATACCGGTTTTGCTGACGATGCCATCGCACTATTGCAGGGATCACTCTCCAATTCAAAGCATAAATCTAAACCGGAAGACATCGAGGATTTGCGCATATGCCTGGCCATGTTTTTAGCCCTTTGCAATGACCGGGGAGGTTTGAAACAGTTGACTTTACTAACGCGCACTGATGCCTGGTACGAGAAAAAAATGGGCATGTTATGGACCATTCGAAAGAATTTGATGGAAATTTTGGTGCAGGCACAGTTCGGTAACATCGAGCTTGCCCTGTCACGGTTAACCAGCTTCAGGCGCCGGTATAAGAAGTACCTGCTGAAAACTTCGGAAGAACGTGTGCTGTTGTTTCTGCGGATGGTTGAAAAATACCTGCAAAAGCCCGATGTGGTCTTTGAAACGGCTTACCGGAATGCGGTTTTAAACCTGGCTGGCAGGGAAGAGAATAACGATATCTTCACGTTGAGCTTCATCGCCTGGCTGATGGCACGCTGGGAGAAAAAAACCGCTCATCAAGTTGTGCTGACACTTATGCAGGGTGACAGTTATGCGGGATGAAACGCACTATGGTTTTGGGGCGATAGTCTTTCAGCGTGGATATGAGCGCCCCTGCTTTTTTGCCTTTGCGTGACACTTGCGCGCTTGAATTGAGGCTTATTTGTTTTTGTGTAGATGCAATCTACACAATAAATGTTCGAAGTTGCAAATTTCGAACATCGGCGGTAACAATTTGGTAAATTGCACTTTTTCACAAGCAATAAAGTCCCATGCTGAGATTTACTTCGAAAAAGCAATTATTTATAACTTATGGTGAGCGCTCCGAGAAGCAATTCGCTGAAGAATTATTCAAAGCTGCCGAAGCAAAATTTGGTCAGGGGGATTATACGAACGAAGCTGAAACACTTTCTATTTTAGATTTTTGTTATCGATGGCTTGCGAATCGGTTTAAAGAGATCATGCATTCCAGTACCGATGCTCGGTTTTTATACTATTTGTTTGCCAATCATGAGTCTTCTATCCATCTCTATTACCAAACTGCAGAACTGGATTTTGAAAAGGAAGGCATCAATACTAACGAACTCTCTTTGAATCGCCGGATACTGAAACTTGCAATAGAACAAGCATGTGACATAGATTATATTTCAAATAAGGATATTGACCCTAAAATAGTTCCCGGCTTTATCGCGACCATTGAAGACCTGCTTTATCTTGGTGAAAGACTTTTTGGTTTTTCTGAATTTATGGCCGAACAGCGAATGATGGAAAATCCGATAGAAGTTTTGATCAAACCAAATGAAGTCAAAATTCAGCGGCAATACCATTATGACCAAATTTACCATGTCATGGAAAAATTCTTTCAGGAAGGGTTTTCAAGCGGCTTAGTTGACAACAAATCAGTTGCTGAGCTTAGGCAAGAATTGAAGACCTGTATGGGTATCAATTATGATTTCGCAGGCGGACAAATTTTCAAGATCAAAGAACACCATTCACCCAAAGCCCCAATCTTTCAAACTATTCAGCGGGAGGCTTTAATTCAAAATTTAATAGCAAATGGCGTAGATGAAAAAGCTGCCAGAACATTTTACGAGGGGTTGACCATATCAAGGAAAAACAAGTTGAGTATCGAGGATTCTGTTTACCAATCCGGTTCTTTTAAAAGGTATATGTTTCGGCCGATATTGATGGTATCAATTGATGGCGAAGAGCGGGCCTGGGTTGGTGAAGAAAAATGGCATGAAAGTATTTTAGTGATGGCCACGAATGGTTTTCAATGGCAACTTGCTCCGGATGAGTGGATGGCAAACGAATGCTTCAAACAGTTTTTGGATAGAAAACACGATGAGCATGATAAATTATTAGAGCACGCGGTGATTAAAATATTAAAAGATCGTCATATTTACTATCGGCATCATATCACAAATCTCACAAGATTGAACGGGAAAGTAATTAGCATTTTAAAAGAACCTGGTGAAATTGATTTTATTATTATTGATCCGAACGTTAAAAAAATATTAGTGACAGACTGCAAATATAATAGGGCCCGGTATGAAATGGCTGGCTTTTCAAATGATTTTCGGGGGTTTAAAAATAAGCACGAGAAACAGATCGGAAGAAAATATAATTACGTTAGAGCAAACCTCCAAATTATTAAAGAAGATTTTCAAGTAATTGCGAATATGCCCGACATTGATTTAAGTGATTTTGCAATAGAAGAGTTTATTATAGTTAATACCCCGACTTTTTACGTTTTAAATGGCGTTGTCAAAACCATCACAATAGGGCATTTGGCAGAATTTATTGACGAGGATAAATATGATTTTAGTGATCTGGCAGTTAAAGATGGTGGTGAGGTAAAATTAATTCACCGGCCGTATTTTACGATACAATAAGGGTTCTATATTTATGTATTTGTAGAATTGTGCAATTGCATATTTATAGATTTATGTAAAGAAAACACAACGTGTTATTCTCAATAACAGGCAAAATGGATCTTGACAATAATTTAATAAATAATCGGCCGCAGCAGCTTTTCCAAATTCCACACTATAAAAAGTTGCCGAAAGAGGGTTTTTATTTTGAGTATCAACCTATACCGGGTTATCTTAATATGGATTTGTTTTCTTTAATTGGAATCGCTCCGAAAACAGCAGACCTACTTGAAGCAACCGGTCAGCATGGCTTCTTTCCAAACCCAAGTAAAGCAGAAATTGAATTTTACGCTAAAAAGGGAACGAAATTTCAAATGGTTAGCGTTGTTGCCAATGTACACACCATTAAAAAAGATCCTGACGGTAATTTTGCGGCCTATCCTTACTGTGTATCCTTTGTTCCCGGACCTAAGCGTGGAATTCCGGAGATTGTAACTATTGAAAAGATTGCTCGATTAGATTTAGACAAAATTGATTGGCGCAAATATGTATACACAGATCTTTCTCCATTCAAGCCTGTAATGGAAGGTTTCTTTGCTGACTTCAGCATATTTGCGAACAGTGAAAGCTTTACAGACACTATTGGATTCGTCCTTGAAACTTTCTTTTTACCAATGGATATTGATTATACCAATGTGGCAATGCCCGGGCCGAATAATGTATCAGTTGAAATTGGAGAAAAATATAACAAGTACCGGCGAAAACGATACTACAAGCCTTTCACAGACATAACGCCCAGAAAAATTTGGGGTTGTGATTCGCCTATCGAATTGTTCCTAATTCAGGGGCTTGCTGCACGAAACCTATTTCCTATCATACAAACTTCAATTTTTAAAAACGGGCAAGTTTATGATAATTTCTACCACATGATGCAAGAGTCTGACTTCATAAAAGGCGATGAACTGATTACCGAAGTAGATCTTTATTTCCCTGATAAAAAGCTGGCCATTTTTTGCGATTCCATTTTTCATAGGGGCGGTAAAAATCAATTGAAAGATCAACAAATCAATGAACAACTTCAAGCCCTCGGCATAAGGATATTAAGACTGGAGGGTAAAATGATTATCAATGAACTGACCAAAGCGCTCGATCTTGTGATTGACCATCTTTAACATGTATAAAAATAAAAAAAGTTTAAAAAAAGTCACGCGGGTTCGAGTCCAATTTCGTAAATATGAAATTATAAAAGTTCTTTAAACAATTCAAAATACCCCAAGTGATTCAGTGTCTTAATCGATGACTAATAGTTTTTAGATTTCATAAATAGCTATTATTTAGCGTTATATCGAAACTGTCCGAGTTCCGTCCATTCCGCTAAAGCTTCATTCCCGCCGGTTCAAGCGTCCCGCTTGAACCCCAATAATTGTAAGCGTCCCGCTTACATTAATCACTTTACGAAGTCGCACAAAAACGTTATGTAATCGATGGGATACGTCAGCGGGGCGCTGACAAAGGATTGTGTTCAAGTGGGGCATTTGAACCCCCGCTGCCCGTAGTTTGTTCGAAACGCTGTCCGAAGTTTTTAACTTCGGACGCCTATGCATAGCAGTCTCTGACTACAGTAACGAAATGTAAGACACGCCTGTTTAAAGAAACTATTTTTGGCACGCGCCGCAAGCCGAAAAAGCATCAAAAATGGTGACACGTTTTTGTCAGTAGTTAAGTTATTGATAGCCATTGCTGTAGCAGGGTGTAGCGGGGTGTAGCACGTGTAGCGCTACGCTACAAAATCGTATTTTTTGGTTTGAAAACAAGAAAATTATTTGTTATTAAACGCGGGGGGTGCTGTAAAGACGTCCCGACGATTGTTGGGATATCTCTGCAATATTACTTCTTTTTGAGACCGGACAGGTCAATTTTGCTTAGCGCTTCTTTGGCTTCTGCATTTTTCTTTACAAAAAACGGATCGTTAGCATGGCTTCTAACTTTATCGCTTACAATGGCACGGCCAGGGCCTTTTATAACTGTTTCTTTTTCAATCACTGACATGGCAAACTTTCTTTATATCAAAAGTAACGTATTATTTCCTTTTTACCAAGAACGAATCATAGTTGACGTTCTTTTGGAACGCATACAATACACCGTCCCTGGAACCAAGTATCTCAAAATCTATGCTAATTTCGTCCAGTACAGCCGAAATGTTTGTTTGATAAAGCCTTGTTCTGGCTAATGTGCTTCCTTTCGCAAAAATATAATGATTCCCATACCGGTCGCAAAAATCATTAATTGTGTTAGCTACGGTGGCAAGTACTATTCCGGTATCTTTATTATCGGTAATCGCCAAATCACTAACTACCCCCGTTTCGGGATCTTCGTCCCCAAAAGCAAGGTTATAAATAAGGGGGTCATCTTGCATTTTGGTAAACATTACCACTTTTTTCACCTTCCCTCTCGGGCCTTCACTATAAAATTCATAGTCCCGATAATTGTTCTTTGTGAAATAAGCATAGTGCGGTAAATTCATTGCGTGTAAGTTTCGAGGTTAATTGATGCCCGACTTCAAACATAATAATTTTACGGTTGATTTCCAGCCTCGCGCGAATGGATGCCTGGCCAAACGCCGGGCGTTGTTATTAAATAGATAAAAGTAAAGTGTAATACGGCGCATTGCATTAGGGATTGCAGCGGATACCGGCCTCGCGCGTAACGCCTGCAGCCGTATAAGCGGAAAGCCCGACCGCCGCTTCTATCAGCGGCGGGAATGCCCAAATACTTGACGTCATCGCGAGGAACGAAGCGACCTCTACACAGGACAGTCATTGTAACGCATTGCATGGATGACTGGCGTGCGGCTGATAGGTCACTTTTACGCGCCGTTCGTTGATTAGCATGTGCAGCGATTGCTTCGTTCCTCGCAATGACGGTTTAGTGGTTTTTTTCTCCTCACCCCTATTGCCAATTTAATTTTCATTGCGTTATATTTACACAATGGGGCTGCCCTGACGAAGCGCCCCGAAAATCACCATCAAACCAATTAACACCTGTACAATGAAAAGAAACCTGTTACCCGCATTATTGCTGTTGCTTTATTTATGCCCCACGGCTGCTTTTAGCCAGAAACAGAAAAAAACACCGGACCCGCTGCTGGCCGGCGAGGAAATTGCCGTTACCAATACGGAGAGCGGCAAGGTGAAGGGGTATATCCACAATGGCATTTTTACTTATAAAGGCATCCCCTACGCCAAAGCCGACCGCTTTATGGCGCCGGAGAAACCTACTCCATGGAAGGATGTGCGCAGCAGTATGGCTTATGGCCCGGGTTGCCCTATCGACGCGACTACCACGGTAAACGATGCCTTTGAATTTGCCTTTAACCACGACCTGGGCTGGAACAACGAGCACTGCCAGGTTTTAAACGTGTGGACGCGCAACCTTAACGACGGCAAAAAACGGCCGGTAATGGTATGGTTTCATGGCGGCGGCTTTACGGCCGGCTCGTCGATCGAGCTGCCCTCGTACGACGGGGAAAACCTGGCGCGCAAAGGCGATGTGGTGGTGGTTACCGTAAACCACCGGCTGAATGTGCTGGGCTTTATGGACCTGTCGGCCTATGGCGATAAATACAAAGGGTCGGGCAATGCCGGGCTGCTGGATTTGGTTGCCTCGCTGCAATGGGTAAAACAAAACATTGCCAACTTTGGCGGCGACCCGGACAATGTGACCATTTTTGGGCAGTCGGGCGGTGGCGGCAAGGTAACTTGTTTAATGAATTCGCCGGTGGCTAAGGGGCTTTTCCAGAAAGCGATTGTAGAAAGCGGCAGCTATATTACCGCGTTTACGGAAAAATCGGTTTCGCAAAGGGTGGCCGCGGCTACGCTGGAGGAATTGCATATCCCGGCAGCCAAAGTGGATTCGCTGCAAAAAATACCGTATGATGTGCTGAACGAGGCCAGCAAAAAAGCCATGCGCAAAGTGGCCGCCGATTTAAAAAAGGAAGGCGTAAAAGGCGCAAATACCGGCTGGAACGCGGTGCTGGATGGTGATTTTCTGCCTTACCAGTACGGCGATCCCAAAGCGATGGAGATCGGCAATAATGTCCCGCTGCTGGTAGGGACGGTAAAAAATGAGTTTACGCCGTTTATCCCCGCCCCTAAAAACCAAAGCATGGATGACGTGAAAGCCAGCCTGACCAAAAAATATGGCGACAAAACCGATGCTTATATGGCTGCGGTAAAAAAGGCATACCCCAATACCTCCACCCCTGCCGGTTATACGGACATGGATTTAAGTTTCCGCCCGATGGCCATTAAACAAGCCGATTTGAAATCGGGTGTAAGCGGGGCAGCGCCGGTGTATATGTACCTGTTTACCTGGCAGTCGCCGGTTAACGGCGGTATTTATAAGGCCATGCACTGTATGGATATCGCGTTCCAGTTTGATAACATCAGCCTGTGCGAACAAATGACCGGCGGCGGCAAAGCAGCCCATGCCCTTGCCGAAAAAGTAAGCAGCGCCTGGATCAATTTCGCCCGTACCGGAAATCCGAATGTGACCGGTGTTTTACCAAAATGGCCGGCTTATACCGAAAAGAATGGCGCCACGATGTTGTTTGATAACCAATGCGCGATGCGGGAGCACCCGGATGGGGATTTGCTGAAGCTTGTGGCGGCGAAGCCGTGAAACCCACGAGGACGTCATGGCGAGGAACGAAGCCACCTCTGCACATGCTAATCAACAGAACGGCGCGTAATAGTGACCTGTCGGCCGCACGCCGGGCATCTATGCATAGCGTTTCGCTGACTGTTTGGTGTAGAGGTTGCTTCGTTCCTCGCAATGACGAGTTGGCGAAAGGATTACAATGCCGCGTACGCCATTTCGGCGCCAGTTAGCTTCAAGTGTTCACAAAATTCGTCAAAAACGTGACAATTTGGGATGCCCTGAAAATTTAAACGGCTAAAAATCAGCGTTTTTCGATAGCCATTTAGGGGGTGTATGTGTGTAAAACGTGAACACTTGAAACAGGTTTAAAACCGGGTTTCAAGCCTCTATTGTTGAACTCAAACCCTCGTAAGCGTCCACGCTTATATTACGCGCCAGAGGGCGTTTTAGCTGCATCCCCTTCCTCAACACAAAAAATATCAGCACTTCCGCAATTAGCAAATTACCGCCCCAGCCCAGCCAGGCTACTACCCGGTAAACATCCATTGGTCGGGGTTGAAACAGCGCAACCAGCCCCCAGCGCCATGCGCGCAGGCTAATGGCCGATAGGGTTAAGGCATAGCTGCGGTACATCCATTGCTTATGCGCGGCAAATTTGTGCTGCATGGCCAATAGGGTAGCCTTCGCCGTGAAAAATATCCATAATACCGCCAGTATGCAAAAAGCCAGCTGGGCCACCCAGCCGCCGTTACCATAAATGCCCATGATAAAACCTGCCGGGCCGGTTATAAAAATGACGAGGCCGGCATAAACCCTGCCGCTCCATTTATGCACACGCGGAAATCGCCGGCGCACCCAGGGCAAAAATTGCAGCATGGCGGCAAGCAAAACAAACATGCCTGTATATACATGGGTAAAAAACGCGATACGGTAATACAAGCGGCCAATGACGTCCTGCTTGGTGAGCAAAAAAGCGGCATCGCGGCTGGCGGGAATATACTGCAATGTGATGAGCAGCATCAGGTATGCAAAAAACAGCAGGGCAGCGTACCAGGCCGCATAGCCCGCCGTTGTTAAATTACCTTTTATCTTTAGCTGCATCCTGTTTATCGGCCAAACGTGTCGTAATACTGCTTGGCATTCTTTTCATACTGCATCAGCAGAGCCAGGTTCTGTTTTTCCACTGGTGTCAGGGTGGCTGTAACATCGGTGCTTATGGGGATGTACCAGTTTTGCTGATCGAAAAACGCCCTGATCGCCGGCTTTTTAAACGAATAGCCATGCCGGGCAAAAATGGAATTGCGTATAATTAAAAGGTCGGCGGCCTTTAAGTTGGCCAACTTGCCTGAGGTGAGCAGCCTGTTTGAAGCATTATATTCGCTGAAATCTACCGTCGACATGGCGTACTCGATATCGGTGTACTTAGTGCCGTCTTCGTCCTTGTAGGTGACGGGTTTCTTTTTATTGGTGTCGGCGTATCGGCTATTATCTAACTGGATATCGGGATCGTAGCGGAAATACCTTTTTGTTAAGTTATAATAGCGTACAGGCGTTTTTACCTGGTGGTTTGCCTTCCAGGTGCCCGCCAGCACGCTATCGCCGGTGTTGATGCTGAAGGTAAATACGCCGTCGTATTTATCGTCGCCCGGTTCCTTTGCGAAAAAGTGGTAAGTATTGCCTGAGTGTTCAATAGTGCCCGTAAACGGCCTGAAATTGCCGGCTACGATACTATGTCCGCTCACTTTGCTGCCACTGATGGTATCGATGGAGAGGTTAATTTTGTTGGCATTTTCCCACGCTTCGCCGTCCTGGACTTCGGCGGTGGTCATGGTCGAATCGGCGCCAAAAGCTCCCACCCAATAACCGGTAAGGTCCTCATCCCCTTTTATGATTTTGTTTGCCGTAGCCACCGGCACAGGTATTTTTACTTTGGCAGCCGGCGCGGCCTGTGCCGACTCGGACGTACTGTGTTTTATCATGCTGTCGCCGCAGCCAAATAAGCCCGCCAGCGAAGTCAGGCACAATAATTGTAATATTGGTTTCATTGTTTATAGTTTTAGGATTAAATATACATTGTATAACTTACAGAACTAAAAATAATTGCAGCAGGCTGAAAATAAGGGCGATTCATTAACCGGGTATTGGTGTATGATTGCCATGGCCATACAAATGCTAAATTATCTTTATAATAAATAGCTGAAAATTGAAACTTATCAACTTGCACATCAACCGGCTGCAGCATATCGGCATACCGGTTACCGACCTTGACCGATCAGCCACATTTTACAAGCGGCTGGGCTTTACGGATGTAATGCACGCCGGATTCGATTACAACGGCGGTAAAGGCAAAGTAAAAATGATGCAGCTGAAGGACATCACCCTGGAACTTTACCAGATGCCTGATCCCGAGCTGGCCCAAATCCGCACCCGCCAAAATGGCCGCATCGACCATATCGCCTTTGATGTTGATGATATTGAACAAACCTATGCCGTACTAAAAAATGGCGGCTTTTTCATCGTCGAGCCGCAGCCTGTGTTCATGCCCTTCTGGAAAAAAGGGTGCCGGTATTTTATTATGCTCGGCCCCGACGGCGAGCGGCTGGAATTTAACCAGGTGCTGTAAACAATGCCCCCCCACGTCGCAATGTACTTAATTTAAGGAAACCCGGAGATTCAACCTCCTTTAAATCCACCCGTCGGGGAAACCCAAGCTTCAGTTGAGTTCCTTTTTTTAAAGTCCTCCCTACCGGGAAGGGTCCGGGAGGAATGCTCGTTTCTTTTCGCTTTCCCAATCGAGTAGGAAGTAAGGGATTATTTCCCTTACTGTCCTCTCACACCACCGTACGTGCCGTTCGGCATACGGCGGTTCATTAAACATTAACAGTTTTGGGCAGGGTTGTGATGTCTTTCAGACTTACGAATCCTGCTTTGTTTAGAGTGGCATTGTTTAGTGCTCTTGCAAGGATTGGGCTGTGTACCGTTCGCCAGTACCCTTTTCGGGTGTTGCTCCATTGGTAGGCCTTATCGGGATTTATCCCAAGCTTCTCCAAATGCTGGATACGGGTCTTTACCTTTTTCCATTGTTTCCAGTAACATAGGCGTATCCGACTTCTTACCCAACTGTCCAGTTCTTCGAACACCGATTTCGCATCGCTTAACTTAAAGTAGTTTCCCCATCCGTGGTTCAGTCGCCTGATTTGCATCATGCGTTCTTCCATCGGGTAAGGCTTGCTTCTGCATGTTATTGTCCGAATTTTCTCCTTGTAAGATGCTACGCTTTTCCGGTGTACCGTGATTCCTTTGGTCTCTTTCTTGTGATAGAAAGTGAAGCCCAGCTGTTTGCTGTGCCATGGGCGGGTCACCGAACTCTTTTCCATGTTCACCTTTAGTTTCAACTCTTTCTCGATGTAGGCGCTTATGCTGGCCATTACACGTTCGCCTGCACGCTTGCTTTTAACATAGATGCTGCAGTCGTCCGCATAACGAACAAAACGGTGTCCCCGGTTTTCCAGTTCCTTGTCCAGCTTATCAAGAATGATGTTGGATAGCAACGGGCTTAACGGGCCGCCTTGAGGTACGCCTTCTTTACTGGGTGTCGACTTGCCGTCTTCCTGTATTTCTGCCCGAAGTATTTTATGGATAAGCTTAAGTACCCGCTTATCCGCTATCTTCCGGCTTAATTCATTCATCAGGTAGTCGTGGTTTACCCGGTCAAAGAATTTCTCCAGGTCGAGGTCTACTACATGGCTGTAGCCTGCATTGATGTACTCCTTTGCCTTTTCCAAAGCCTGGTGTGCATTCTTTGCTGTGCGGAATCCGTAGCTGTTTTCCGAGAATTCGGGGTCGTATATCTTGGTCAGTTCCTGTGATATGGCCTGCTGTATAAGCCTGTCCATATACGTGGGAATGCCAAGTTTCCGTTCCCCGCCGTTCGGTTTGGGTATCTTTACGCGTCTTACTGCTTTGGGCTGATATGCCCCAGTTTCAAGACCTGTTTTGATGGTTTCCCACTCGGTTTTGAGTTGCCCCGCGAAGCTTGCCGCTTCTATGCC
>JABDHD010000040.1 GCA_013285685.1 Bacteroidota bacterium | reverse complement strand
GATATGGTGAAATTGGTAAAATCGATGTACCCGGGTTTGCAGATCATTGCAGGCAATGTGGCTACGGCCGATGGCGCCCTTGCCCTTGCCGATGCCGGCGCTGACGCCGTGAAGGTTGGTATAGGCCCCGGCTCCATTTGCACTACCCGCATTGTTGCCGGCGTGGGTGTTCCGCAACTGTTTGCCGTTTACGAATGCGCCAAAGCGCTCGAAAGCCGTGGCATACCGGTTATTGCAGACGGTGGCATTAAACAAACCGGTGATATTGTTAAAGCCCTTGGCGCAGGCGCCAGCTCCATTATGGCAGGCTCGCTGTTTGCCGGAGTAGAAGAATCACCGGGTGAAACGATTTTATACGAAGGCCGCAAGTTTAAATCGTACCGCGGTATGGGTTCGGTTGAAGCAATGGACAAAGGCTCAAAAGACCGTTATTTCCAGGACGAAACCGATGTGGTAACCAAGCTGGTTCCTGAAGGGATCGTCGGCCGTGTACCTTATAAAGGCACGCTTGCCGAAGTGATCTACCAGTACATCGGCGGTTTGCGGGCCGGCATGCACTATTGCGGAGCGGCTAATATTGAAGACTTGAAAAAGGCCAGGTTTGTGAGGATCACAGCAGCCGGCATGCGCGAAAGCCATCCGCATGATATTACGATTACGAAGGAAGCGCCGAATTATTCCTCGTAATTTAATTTGAAAATTTGAAGATGTGCGGATTTGAAGATAAATTCATTTTCAAATTTTCAAATCAGCACATCTTCAAATCATTCCGCATCATAGTAAAGCGCCGCCGCCCCCAATATCCCGCTATTCGCCAATTCCGATGTTTTGATCTGCAGTTGCTCGATGCTTTTGGGGAAACCGAAGGTTTTTATCCGCTCCCACATTGGTTTTTCAAAAAGATCAAAGGCCATTTGTACCGATCCGCCTAAAATGATCAGGCCGGTATCATAAGTATACATGATCATTTTTACCGCATTTCCCAGGTGGGTACCCAGTTCGTGATAAAGTTTTAGCGAGGCCTCGTCGCCGGCTTTTGCTTTATTGAAAACGTCTTCGCCCTTCAAACCATAAACATTTTGAAAGAAGGAGCCGCTGGCGTAGTATTCATAGTTTTGGTCGAGGTAATCAACCATGCCGAATTCGCCTGCACCGCAATTTTTACCGGCGTAAAGATGGTTGTTAACGATGATGCCAGCCCCAAGCCCGGTGCCAATGGTCAGGCCGACCATATCGGCAACACCTTTTCCTTGTCCAAAATAATGCTCACCTAATGCAAAACAATTGGCATCATTGTTTACGAACACCGGAACATGATAACGGGCCTCCAATATTTCTTTCAGATGAACTTCTTTCCAGGATGGAATATGGATCACATCATAAACTATTCCCTTCTCCACATCCACTACGCTGGGTACGCCGATCCCAATAGCTTTCACGTCTTTGCCGATCAGTTTATCGATCAGCCAGTATACATCTTCCAAAACCTCTTCTTCCGTGCCTTTGACATGGATTCTCCGGGACACGATCTCTGAAATTTGTTCATCGCTCACCACAGCGCCGCGGATGTTGGTTGCGCCGAGGTCGATACCTATAATTTTTTCGTTTCTCATACTTAAATAACGCACTGCGATCGTAATCGCAATGTTATGTTGTTTGTTTTAATGGATAGTCTGGTTTGTGCGGCGGTTCCTTAATAGCAAATAGGCAATTGCATAAGGTATGCAAAAACCGCCTACGCCCCCCAGGATAATGTATTTGGGATAGGTCGCCCAAAAGCTGAGTGTAAAGAGTTGGTCCAGATGGTCGTGCGTGAAAATTACAGCTATAAAAATTTCGGCCACCATAAGACCGATGTAGCCGGAGATTTTGGCGTTAAGGGGAACAGTCTCGTTTTTAACGATCGGCCGCGCCCATATACCGATACTTACAATGTAGCCCATGGTAAGATACAAAACCAGCATCCCGGCCCTCAAGCCAAAAGCGTCACCCAGCGCACCAATTAACAACTGTACTACAGCGCCGCCAATAATGCCGGTCACCAGGATGCCCGCGAACGAACCATGATCTTCGCTTACCGAGCTCAAAGCCAGTGAAAATACGATGGGATACATCACCGACATGAAAAAACCGACTATCGGAAAGGAGTACAATGATACCGTTGCCGAACCAAATAGCCCCAGTGTTAAAGCGACTAATGCAGGTATGCCAAACAAAATGAGCAGTTTGCGGCTGTCCATTACTTTTAAAAGTATTAGGCCAAGTATACCACCCACAGTCATTAATCCCCAAAAATTCGCCACATCAGCTGCGCCGACAGTTTCAGGATTATAATGAAAATATCCTTTCAGGAATTGCGGCATCCAAAATGACACACCTTGTTCGGTACCTACATAACAAAACAACCCGATAAAGAATAAAACAACCACACGCTTTTTAAATAAGTTGACGTGTGTAGACCATGGGCCCGCTTTTTCGTCACTTTTTAGTTCAACTACCGGAAATTTAGATAGCAACATGATTATAAACATTGCAAGAGAAATTACGGTGAATAGCCAGTAAAGCGATATCCAGGTCATATTGCCGGGTACGATGGATTGAAAAACAGATTTAACCTGGTTTTGCTGATGGCTTTGCAGGTTTAACACGAGGTACGAGTAAACCAAGGGGCTGATAAACGATGCACCGCCAAATATTAACTGAGCCAATACCGACGTGGATGCATAATTTTCCTCGCCGCCGGCCACCCGAAGCAGGGGATTAATTACCACTTGCAGCATGGCCATGCCGCAACCGATCAAAAACAGCGAAAGTACTACGGTAAGATAGTTTGGGAAAATAGCGATAAGCAAAGAGCCTATAAATGCTACCACAAATGCAGCAACCATTATTTTCTTTTCATTGTACTTCTGCACCAGCATGCTTGTCGGTATGGACATGATGCCATAAGCTATAAAAAAAGCAAAGGGTATTACCGCAGCGAGCGTTTTACTTAAGTGAAAATCATTGACAAACGCCGGCGATAGCGGCCCGATAATATTCGTTATAAACGAAATAACAAAAAATGTGAGCATGATCAATGCCACAATGTAATAGCTGCGTTTCATGGATTGGTTTTTAATGGCTGGTTAGTGATTGCTGCACATATTTAGAATAAATCCGTTGCAATAGCAAGTTTTTAAATTTTTTTAGAAAGTTTGTTGTCAAAAACGAAGGAAAAATGAGTGAAAAACCGCCAAAAAAATGCCGCCTATTTTAAGAAATTTTTAAAAAATTGTGATTTTAAGAATTTTCGCCACTCCTAAAATGCCGGTTTTCGCGGCGATTTGTGCATAAGTCGTTTGTTAATAAGTGCGAAAATTGGGGCAATTATTTGGCCTCCGCCCATTGATTCGCCATAAAAGCGGGGGAGAAAATTGTTCAAAACCTGTTAATAAAAATTAAAAAAAAAGCTTGACACGGATGGCCCTGCGCACTATCTTAGAATCATCAAGAACGACGTACTTTGACAATCTCACAGGAATACAGAAACTGAATCGGGCGAACCCTCGGGCGAGTTAAAGATCACGGAAGTACCTGAAGTTACCGGAAAAAGAAACGGCGAAAGTCGCAGAAAAGGAAGGAAGGCTAAACGAGATATCAGAATGGCTGCAATTTTTTACGGAGAAGCGCAGATACCAGCTGATGAACTGAAAGGATCAGATGTCCGCAAGGGCAACAGAATAGCAGATCGGTTAATTTACACAAAACTTGGTGCCCGATGCACGGCCACGGCTGCGCAAAGGGTCAGAAAACGGAAGTCGAATCGCAAGAAGAGGCTTCCGTTTTCGCTTTTTAGGGATTTTTGGGGTTCGCAGCGGCTGCCTGATCCCATAAAGGGATCAAGTTGAATAGTTGGGGGATAAAATTTCTAAGCATAGATTTTAGTCACCCTGAACATAAAGTCACCCTGAACATCACCGCCCGCCTGCGCGACAGCAGCGGGCAGACCGCCATCAGTCAAAGCTGGCAATACATCCGTTATATGTATGTAAATGTCGGCGGCGACTAAAGGGATGATCCTATGGCTGTGATTTGAAACGACCACGCGGATAGTCTGCTATCACAAGAAAACAGTTGCCGCCAAACTTGGTCAACACTCGCCGCAGCCGATTGAATAAATAAATTTATTAGCTTATATTTGATTTATAATGACTGCTGAACAACAAACATTACTTCAACGCATCACTATCGTACCGGGTTTGATGGGCGGAAAACCCACCATCCGCGGCCTTCGCTTTCCGGCAGCTGATGTACTGGAATTGCTGGCAAGCGGCCTTTCAGAAAAGGAGATTTTGGAGCAACACCCTGTACTTGAACCCGAAGACATTCATGCTGCGCTTCTTTACGCAGCCCTAAAAATGAAAAATACGGTCACAATCCATGCAGCCTGATTTTGAATTGTGGCTTGACACGCACATTTCGCCTGCTATTGCCAAATGGATGGCAGACTTCACCGGCTTTACCGTTAAGTCATCTTATTCCCTTTCTCTGCATTACGTAGGTGACCTTGAAATTTACGCCCGTGCGCGGGAACATGGAAACGTCATCCTTATTTCAAAAGATGCTGACTTTGCCGAACTGATAAGCCGTCTGGGTTCTCCTCCAAAGCTCATCAATCTCAAAATCGGCAATTGTGACAACCGTACGATGTGGGAGTTTATAAAGCCTCACATTGTAAAAGCTGTTGATTTGTTGACTTCCTCGGATATCGACATCATTGAACTGGGTAGCTTAACTATATGGTAGGAAGTTGAGCACCATCCACAAAAAACAGTTATCTCAACAGATCGTCCGAAAACCGAAAAATGATATTGCCTTTCTGTTAAAAAAAGGCAATACCATTTTCTATCTTACAAACAAAACGGCGGCCCCTAATTCAAATACCCCGGGTTTTGTTTCGTATTCGGGTTAGCATCTATTTCGGCCCTCGGGATGGGCAGCAACCTCCTGTAATCTCCTACCGGCACCAGCCCGATGGATGGCGCTGAATCTGATTCCTGCGGCCGTACAATGGGTACGTTAAGGCGGGTAAGGTCGAAATATCGGAGCCCTTCAAAGGCAAGCTCTTTTCTGCGCTCGGTAATAATATCGGTGAGCAGCTTTGCGCCGCTATCTGTATAGCCTGTAAAATCAGGATCACGCATTTCAACCAGTTGGTTCAAATATTTCCTTGCATCGGCATCGTCGCCATTGCGGTTATAGCTTTCGGCCAGCGTAAGCAGCACCTCGGCATAACGGATGATCTTGATGTCGTCCTTATCCACCTGGTTGGCTGAGTTTGAATATTTATTGTTTGCCAGCACATTAAAACCACCCCTGGTGGCGGGTATGATCAATTGCCCCCGCACATCGGTACTGGAGTAAAGGGCATCCAGTTCGGGCGTTACCAGCATATCGCCGTACCCGCTGCTGCCCTGCGAATAAATGGAGGCCAGCGCGTCGAAGCCGTCGTTCTCCGTTTCGGTTTGCGCCAGTTCAAAAATGGTTTCGGTTTTGTTGCTAACGGGCGCCGGGTTGGCCCAATAAGCAACCAGGTTGGCAGACGGGGTGAGGCTATAACCACCGCTGTTTACCACCAGCAAGGCGGCCGCCTGGGCATTAACATAATCACCTTTGTACAAATAAGCACGCGACTCGATGGCCTTTGCAGCGTATTTGCTCAAATACTCCGAATTGATGGGGTGCAAACTGGTGCCGCCCGCAGGCATAATAGCGTAGGCGCTGTCCAGGTCGCTGATGATTTGGGTATACACCTCAGCTACGGTATTCCTGGCGGGTTTAATGTAGGGGTTATTGGGATTGGTAGGCGTGGTTATTACCGGAACTCCCGGATCAGTGGAAGACACCGTATAAGGTTCGCCAAAAAAATTAACCAGTTGCAAATAGTTTAACGCCCTTGCAATATAGGCCTCCCCTTTCAGTTCGCTTACGTCGGACGAGGCCGGCACCGGGGCAGCAATAATGCGGTTGGCCTGCAATATTACATAGTAGCTTTGGCTGTATATGTCGGCCGCTTCGCCGTTGGTAGATACAAAGGAGAAATTATTTTCGGCCAGGTACCTGCCCGAGTTTACAATGCTGATATAGCAATTGTCAGCCATTAAATCGCCTAAAACAGGGATGTCCCGGCCAAATAAGGTAGCGGGCGTCATGGCCTGGTACATGCCGTTTACAGCATCGGCCATATCATTTGCCGTTACTATAGCATTGCCAACCGGTATTGCGGTTGGGGGATTTTGTACCAGGAAGTCTTTTTTGCACGAGAACACAACGAGACTCACTGCAATTATTAAAAATGTATATCGTGTGGTTTTCATTTCAATATTTTTTATAATCCAACATTTAAACCAATGGTAAAGGTCCTCACCTGCGGCACTTCCAGGTTGCTTGCACCCAATATGCCTACCTCCGGATCAAATGGGAGCCGGCTGTCATAGGTATGGGTGAACAGGTTCGTCCCCCTGCCGTACAGGTATAGCTTGCTTATGCCGATGCTTTTCAAAAATGCCTGGTTGGTAAAGTTATAGCCGATGGTGAGGTTCTTCAGGCGCTCATAATCGCCTTTGTATAAAAACCGCGTCGAGTAGTTACCCGCTTCGCCGTTATTGGTACCGCCATCCACATACTGCGGCACATCGGTGATTTGCCCGGGGTGCGTCCACCGGTGATCATAGATATATTGATACTTGTTCACCTCAGTATTATACAAACCATCGGTAAAATACCCTCCCCAGCTATCGTTGATATAATTGCCATAATTAAAATAAATATCCACGGCCAGCGTAAAGCCTTTATAACTAAAGGTATTGTTAAAGCCGCCGAATGCTTTCGGGTCGGCCTGGTAGCCGTCAACGGGCTGGGCGTCTTCGTACACATCGGTTTTGGTGCTTCGGGTGGCGTCGGTATACCAAAGGGCCTCGCCGTTGGCGGGGTTAACCCCTGCGTATATCGGCGCGCGCCAGGTGTAAAGGTCTTTACCCACCGCGGTTTGAAAGCCGCCGTCGTCATAAGGCAACCCGTTGTAAATTTTGGTTACGGTATTACGATTCAGCGCAATATTAAAATCGGTTACCCAGTTAAAATCAGGGGTTTTTATGGGGTTGCCCGTAATGTCAAATTCAAAACCGCGGTTTACCATTGCGCCAATATTAGCAGTAACGGTTGAGAAACCAGTAACATACGAAACAGGTACGCTTTGTATCAAACCATCGATATTATTACGGTAATAGTCGACGGTAAAGGTCAAGCGATCTTTCAGGAAGCCAAAATCAGCACCTGCGTCAAATTTGTGCGAGCTTTCCCAGGTCAGATCGGGGTTACCCAGCGTATTGAAATTTTGCCCGGTATTCCCCGCGTAGTTGTTGCCATAAGCAGCGGTGGGCAAAGCTGAATAACTTCCTAAGCCCTGCGAATTGCCGGTTACGCCAATCGAACTACGCAGCTTGGCCGACGAAAATAGCTTTTGCTTGCTGAAGAAAGCCTCCTGGTCCAGGTTCCAGGCCCCGCCAACCGAATAAAAGTTGCCATAAGGGTTATTTCGCCCAAAAACCGAGGAGCCATCACGCCTGAAGGACGCGCTTAGTGTGTATAAATTTTTAAAGTTGATGCTGCCGCGGCTGTAAAACGAGTCGTAGGTATAATCATTAAAAGAGGCATTGCCAACAATTGGTGTAGAGGCATTGGCCGATACCGTTAATGAGGGCTGGGTGGCCGGGTAGCCTGTTGAATTAGATTGGATGAAATAGGCTGCCGACCGCTGCGCCTCGTAACCGGCCGTCAGGTCGATATAAAAATCCTCGCTGTTTTTCAGGATATTATACCGGTAGTCAAACTGGTTGCGCACCAGGTAGTTAAAATAGCGCGTGTAATTGTCGGACCCGGATCCTGCCGGTGCGCCATCGCCCATCACCGGGTTTAGGTACTGGTTTTCCTCGAGGATGTTGTCATCCAGGCCCACATAACTGGTAAATTTTAACGACCCGATTATGTTCCATTTTATAGATAAATTACCAAGCAACCTGGTTTGCGACAGGAAATGCTTATCATTCGCCGCGATGTAGATGGGGTTATAGTTGCTAACGCCGCTGGGGTACGAGTCCTGGCTGATATTGATGGAACCATCCTTATTATAAGCTGTTTGAAACGGCGTCAGGAAGTATGCCGAACCGATGGGGTTGGCAAAGGCGCCCCCGTTATCGGGTGTATACTGGTTTACGTTGGATATATTGGCGCCCAGGCTGATGCTGAAGCGCTTGCTGATGCTGTGATCTAAATTGATCAGGCCGGTGATCCTATCCAGGCTGGATGCTATAGTAGTGGCATTTTGCCTGAAATAACCGCCCGATGCAAATATCTTCGTCTTATCGTCGCCGCCCCTAACGGATACATTGTATTGCTGCTGCGAACCATCGCGTGTCACCAGGTCGTACCAGTTGTTGCTGGGGCCCTGGTATAATTTAGTATAGTAGTCGATGGTGCCCTGGTCGTAGCCTGCATTTTTTAAACCTTCCAGGGTCAGCGTGCGGAATTGTGCGGGTGTCAGCGGCTCGCCCGCTGCCGGTAAGGGCAGATCGCTGGTACTGCCGGCTTCCACATCGCCCTCCACTTCCGTTTTCCCCGCACGGCCTTTTTTGGTGGTGATCACAATCACCCCGTTTGATCCGCGCGAACCATAAATGGCAGTAGCCGATGCATCCTTTAGTACGCTGATGCTGGCTATATCGTCATTGTTAACGCCGGCTAAAACGTTGGCGGTGGTGGTCATTGTGGAAAGATCGCCCGCATTGATAATGGTACCGTCAATTACATACAAAGGGTTTGAGCCAGCCCCGATTGAGCCAACACCACGCAGCCGCACCTCCACATTTGCACCGGGCTGGCCGCTGCTGTTAGAAATATTCAGACCGGCAACCTCGCCCTGTAAGGATTGCATAGTTGAGGTGAATGGCTTGTTCTCGTTCTGCTCGCCGCTGATGGCAGTTGCCGCGCCCGTGTAGGCTTTTTTCAACTGTACCGCATAACCGTCGGTCACAATAACGTCGTTTAGCAGGTGGGTATCGGTTTGCAGTTTTACGGCGTAGCTATTAACGCCGGCGGCGACCGCAATCTCCTGCGGTGCAAAGCCGATAAAGGTGAACCGGAGCACCGCGCCGGGTTTCACGCCCACTCTGAATTTCCCGTCCGCGTCGGTAACGGTTCCTGTGGTAGTGCCCTTGATGTTAACGGTCACGCCCGGCAAGGGCTCCCCGCTGTCAGCCGTGGTTACCGTCCCGGTAACTATCCTCTCCTGCGCAAAGGCTGTGGCAATGGAAAGGAAAAACACGAGTTGCAATAAAAGTAAACGTTTGTTCATATAGGTGAATTTTGAATAGAGCAATAATGTAGCTACTTTTTTATGAATATGCTTAGTTTTAATGTCATATTTGCGTTACATAACAAAATTATATTGATTTTGTTGACGATTTGACAATCCGGATAAGCGTAAAACAGGCAGGGCTACTGTTTTTAACAGTACGGTTTAATGTGCACAGATGGTTGCCGCGGTGTAAAAAATTGGCGGTATGAAAGTGCCGGGGCAGCGCAACAAGCTTTTAACCGGCAGGGCCTGAGTTCGATCATCGTCTTCGACCGCCAAAAGCCGTTCGGCATTGTATTGCGATTGATGGGATTAAAGGTAAGATACTTGCAATAAAGTTCCATCGCCCGGGCCGGGCGCATTTATACCACTAATATCACATTATTAGTGCGGGTGCTTTAGTTCACCTTTACAGCGTACCCCTTTCACAATAAATTAAATCCATTAAATCACATGAAGCATTATTTATTTTGTGCCGCATTATGCCTGGTTGCATTTAGCGCGGTTAGGGCGCAGCAAAGCCAGGAATCTGTTCAGCCGCTGTCGAAAAAAGCCGTCAAAGGATATATTTATGGCATCAATAAGACCGACAACGGCGGCCTTATTGTTACCTACAAAATCGCGGGCGACAACAAGCAGGATGTGTCCTTTGAAACGTATGCCTTTAACAAGCGATTGCAATTTATCAGCAGCAACGATGCCAATATTGCAAAAGAGGACAAAGAAGACAAGGTAAAAACGCTTGTTTATGCTACGGTCGGCGGATGTACATCATTTGATATATTGAGCATGAAGCTTAACCTGCACAAAAGAGTGCTGCAGAAAAGCTGGGATCATGACAAGCAGCAATATGTAACCACCAAAGTTATTTCGGACGAAGTAATCAAAGCAAAAAATGACGCCGGGAAAGCCTATAAGGGTTTTGCGTCGTACCTTTCCTCGGGTGATGCGGGCGATACCTTTATAATTGCCGCCAATGACAAAACGGAGAAAAAGCAGGCCAATCCTTTTTTTATCCTACAACTCTCCCCAAATCTCGACATTACCGAAAAAACGATCGATGTGGCGGGCAATCAATCGCTGGTTTATTGCGACCAGCTTGAAAACGATGACGTGATCATGGTATTTGCGCCAAAAAAGGGAGAAGGCGACCCATCACAGTATACTTACCTGCGTTATTCCATAAAGGGTGAGTTAAAAAGCAAAGTTCCGTTTACCAGCCCGTCAACCAACCTGCTGATCATGGACGCACGTGAGCTTAACGGGGCGGTTTATTTTTGTGCCACCTCAACAAAATCAAAAGATGCTTACAGCGAAGTTTTTGAAGACTACGCTTCCATCCTTAACCCCTGCTTTAAGGAGCAGCAAAATGATCAGGACCTGCGGTGGCAAAACAAGTCGAACCAAAAAATGGAAAGCTTTCATTTATTGAAGTTCAGGGATGATAAGCTGATATTCGCCTCTACGTCGCCGATAGCTGATTTTAAATCGAAATTCAGGGCTTCCGGCAAAGGGGCATCCGCCTACAAGGGGACTAAATTCAGCATTAATAAATTTTTTGTAACCGCAGACGAAGAGTTTTTAATTGCAGGGCAGCTTACCAGCCGTGCCATGTTAGGCAGCGGTTACGGCGCATTGGGCAACACCCCTACCGTGACTTCTGTTAAAACCTACCAGGATATTATATGTATGCATTTTGACAAAAACGGGCAGCTAAAGGCGCAATACGGCGTGGAGCGCATAAACGATGATAAAAAAAGTGAAATATTCAGCATCGAGCAAAACTTTTACCTGGGCTCGGATGGGAAAACACTTTACTGGGAACTATTGGAAGCCAAAGGGCAAAAGGGATATGCCGGTTTTATGGATGCAATGAACGGCAACCTCACCTATTACCCGCATTACTTTCCAAGAATTGCAAAAATTAACCTGTCAAACACCAGCGTAAGCGATTTTGCGATACTTGGCGATAAAAAATACTACCTGCGAAAGAATTTTACCGGGATATTTGACGAAAAAGAAAACAGCATTACTTATGTGGGCCACGATGAGGATTACAAAAAATTGTGGGTGAGTAAATATAATTTCTGACTATCTCTGCTTATTCTGTGATTTGAAGCCCCATGTGCATATACACAGGGGCTTTTTAACGGTCTGATTTTACTTAAAACACTCCGCAAACAGCCGGTACGACCTTAGCCTTGCGTCGCGGTCATAAATGTGGGAGGAGGCCATTATTTCGTTAACGCCTGTTTGTTCAACCAAATCAAATAGCGCGGCGCCTACCTTGTCCTTACTGCCGATAAAGGAGTAAGCCAGCATTTGCATCACGGCTTCCTCTTCAAAAACATTCCAAATCCCGTCCATGCTTTTTACAGGTGGCTGCATCGGCCGCCGTTTGCCGGTTACGATGCCCATAAACAGCTGTTTTAGTGATGTTGAAAGCATTTCCGCTTCCTCGTCGGTCTCTGCCGCTACTACGTTTACACAGGCCATTACGTATGGCTGCTGCAGTTGTGCCGACGGCCTGAAGTTTTCGCGGTAAAGGTTGATAGCCTCAATGAAATGCGCCGGTGCAAAATGACTTGCAAAAGCGTAGGGTAAGCCTTTGGCGGCGGCCAGCCTGGCGCTGTCAGTGCTGGAGCCGAGTATCCATATCGGGATGTCTAAACCTTCGCCGGGGATAGCCCTTACTGATGCGTCATCGCCCGTGGCCGAAAAATATTTTTGCAGGGCCTCCACATCCCTCGGGAAATAAAAGGCGGCATTCATGTTCTCGCCCCGGATGGCCCGCGCGGTAACCTGGTCGGTGCCCGGGGCGCGGCCCAGGCCCAGGTCGATGCGACCGGGGTACAGGGTAGCCAGCGTGCCAAACTGCTCGGCCACCACCAGCGGCGAATGGTTGGGCAGCATTACCCCGCCCGAGCCTACGCGAATAGAGCTGGTATTACCTGCAATATAACCGATAAGCACCGGTGGCGCAGAGCTTGCCACGCTCACCATATTATGGTGTTCGGCAAACCAGTAGCGCGTATAACCGAGTTGCTCCGCTTGCCGGGCATTGGCCAGGCTATGGTGATAGGTATCCGCTATACTCCTGCCCTCGGCAATCGTGGCCAGGTCGAGAACGGAATAGGCGGTATTTTTTAAAGAATTTGCATGCATGCCCAAAATTAGGACATATGACAGGAAAGGGCAGCGTTGGGCGGAAGATATGACGTTGGTGAAACAAAGAGCAGGTGTTATTTGCAATGAGCTGGCCGCTCAGCTTGCTGATGCTCCCGGCAAAAATATCGATAAAAACAGGCAAAGCAATGCTATCGGCCGCCTTAGGCGGCATACCTCTTAAGCCTTCGCCCCCCCTTCGTATTTTATGCCCCGCGGTAGCATAATACCAGATAAATAAATAGCAGGGAATCAATATGGCGTACGCTACCCGGGCGTTATAGGCATCGGTAATACGACCATAACACTGTAACTAAAACAGCCTGACTTCAATCGCACCTTGTTGGAGTTGTCTCTAACAAGCTCAGGCACGTTCAGGTTATGCAGACCTACCCGGTTGGGCAAGTCACTAAATGCACTTCGGTTTGTTGGCGACAACACCAACAAAGACTAGAAACGGCCGCTACTTTCACCAGTAGGAACTGACCTTTTTAGTCAGCCCCAGAAGAAGCTTGGTTCGTTTAATGATAGCGGCAGCAAAATTTGCCGACCGGGAAAACAACAATCCTTTTACTGCTTTTCTTTACTCAATTCAGTCGCAAACCATCATTCATCCAAATATTTGCAAAAAAGAGGCTGCCCTTTTGAGACAGCCTCTTTTCCATTCGGCAAGGTTGTTACTTGCTTACTTATAATTGTAAAAATGATCAGGCGTTTGGCTTCAATACCTTAATCATGCGCTTTCAGATAAGTTGAACCTGTTGGCGAGATATTTAAATTCGTCCAGGTACCGCCGGGGCTTCCGTACCCGCTTGGCCCTCCACTAAAAATAAAGGAGACGTTAGTGGGAAATTGATAATAACCCGGATTTATTACGACGGTATAATTACCTGGCGGCAGCCAGAAAATGTACGGATAGGGGGCGCCGGGATAGCTGGTTGAATAAACCACGGCAGCGCCATATTGGGTGTAGGGGGATGTCGAGTATTTAAACGAAATAGATAAAGCGCCATAGTATTCACTTGGAGGGGTGCCACCAGGGCTAATATAATTGTAAACCGAAAATGCCATATTAATTATTAAATTAATGGTAGCAGTGCTGGTGCAGGTGGTCCCGCTGTAACTAGCTGTTACGGTATAGCTTGTTGGTGCAAGGGGAACGTTAGGCGGCCCGGAAATTACCCCGGTAGTTGTGTTAAAAGTGAGGCCGGTTGCCGTGTGAAAGGCGGCGGCGCCACCGCTGATAGCATAGCCTGAAGGTGTTAGCCCGGCTGTAGTTGGAGACACGGGCGTTATAGCGGTACTGCTTTGATTATAGGTAAGCGATGCCGGATAACTGATTGTTGGCGATGTTTCAACCGTGATAGTTACCTGTGTGGTTGACGTACTTGGTATCCCGTCATTAGTAGCGGTAACGGTACAAGTTTGCGTTTGCGCGGGCGTACCGGTAATACAGCCTGTGGTTGGATTAATGGAAAGCCCTGTCCCGGTAGACGTCATCGAATAGGTAGCCGCGCCACCGGTATTAACAAGGCATACGTCAAGCGTTGCACATGGATAATAGGGGTAATTAGGATATCCTCCTACCGGCGGCAACGGGCCCGACGGAAAATAAATTGAAGGGCTTACTTTACGGAACCAAAGTTGAACAACTCCCGTTGAAGGCGATGAATTTGACACGACGGTGTGCTCACCCAAAACCGCATTCGTTGTGCCGTTGCTTGTCCCCGACCATGTCAATGAGGGGGTGGTTCCGGGTAAGCCGGTTGTAACGCTTACCGCGTTCATTTGTACATATTGTTGATTGGGGTAATCATTGCCGGCTAATGTGCAACTTAGACAATATGCTTCCAACACTTCATAGGCGTAAGGTTCAAGCGGAATTTTGGGAATAGGGCCGCCGGTTAGGTTCGTTGTATTGCCCTCAATTACCGTTAACGCATTGGAGATGCCGTTAAATTGTGCCGTGTAATTGTAGGATCCATCGGTTTGCAGGCCGTTAAGCGTGATTATACCATTCATACTGGTAGTTCCCGCAACAATAGCGCCGCTCGCGGTGGGCGTTGTATATGCAGCTCCGCCATTCCAGGTGCACCAGTTTGATGCAACCCAGCAGGTAGGGTAACCGGTAGCGCCATTGGACCCCCATTGTAATACAGTTTCAATAATTACGGGCGTACCTGTGTTATACGCGAGAGATGAAAAGGCCTCGCCGATATAAATAAGTTGAGTGGTTTGGGTAGTAGGCGCTGCGGGTGCTGTCCAGGTAGAATTTATGGTATTCATTTCAGTGCCCGGCGCTCCAAGCTGCGCGTAAGTCATCCAGCCAGGAAAACCGGGAGGGTCCGTTAAACTGCGGTTATTAACGTATTTAGACGGTGCGCCGGCTGCCGTTTTTGAGCTGCCTGGCGCAGGCGCCTGTGGTTGTGCCGGCGTTTCAACTATTATTGCGCCGAAATCTTCCTTCAGTGTACCGGTAGCGGTTTCTACTTTTACCATATGGTTTCCGCGCAGTTCCAGGTGGTAACCGTTTTCAATCAGGTGTACGCTGGCTTTGGGCAAAAGACCTTGCGGCGTCATCACCATGCCGTCAGGAATTGAACCTGTGGTTACAGTTTGAACAGGCGCCGGGCCTGTACTGCTTTTACTTTGGTCCTTTTTGCAGCCATTAAATAGTAAAATGGTCAAAAGGCCTAAAAACGAGAGTTTTAATAATGTTTTCATAATTAATTTTGAGATTTAAGTTTGGTTAAGGCAATGTTAAAGTTTAGGTTAAAACAGGTAATTTTTAGCAGATTGTTTTCTTAAGGTTTTTTTAAGTTTAAGTTTAAGACAGTTAATTTTTAACGGATTGGTTTTTAAGGTTTGGTTTTTAACGACTTAGTTTTTGACAGGTTTAGGTTTTGAAAAGTTTGCGTTTTAAGGTTTAGATTTTTTTAAAAGTTTAGTTTTAAGGTTTAGTTTTTTTCTTCATAGTGTTTAGTTTTAAGGTTTAAAAAAACTCAAAGTTTAGGTTTTGAAATTTTATCTAATATAAAACAAAAAAACATAACAAGATAATAGTTAAAAAAATATTTTTTTTATTGGTTCAGGCAATGCTGATCTATCGGGGAATGTATTCTCACTAATTCCTAAGCTGCTGATCCGGGAGATGGAAGACCGCTTTAAATTTACCAATCTAAGCAAACAACCTCCAGACCGAAAGCCCTGATATGCACACTACCTGCGTAGGCGCCAAACGTAGTTTACTTCGGGCAGCCGGGATGGTTTTCGGAATCTGTTATCTTGTCCGGGCAGCGCGCTTGAATAGCAAGGAAAGTAATTTCTATCTTAACTTTATGGCCATAGTTTGGTGTCTTTTTCAGATTTTTATATCCGATATTAGTAAGCCCGATAGCCGATAAATAATTAGGGGCGTTGCACCATGTTAGTAATCAAAACCATTTCAATATGAAAAAATTAATGATTGTCATTTTTTGTTTTGTCGCCTTAAAAGCCGCGGCATACGGCAATGCGCGCTATTGCAATAACGAAAAATGGGTGTTCTCCACCGGAATTGTTTCTTGTAGTGGTGTAACAGCAAACTATTGGCCGGTAGATTCCGTGGTTGTTCACCTTCCGGGTATTGCAGCGATGAAAGCATATACCGGTACCGCAACGACCATAATTGTGGATACTTTATGGACAGGCGGCATCTTTAATTTGAAGGGAGGTACAGTTACTATTGATAATGGCATAAATTTTTCATCCCTGGTGGGCGGGCATTGGGAGAGGCAGGTTACGGCCGGCGCAGATTATATGCTTACCTGGTGGGGGGTAAAACCAGACAGCAGCATGGATAACACAGCGCAAATTCAAACGGCAATAAATTATATGGCTTCAATCGGCGGCGGCGTGATCAGGATGATACCGGGAAATTATCGTGCGACAAATGACACGATAAAAAGCCAGGTATTTTTAAGGGGATATTTTACACGCGGGATGAGCGCAAATAAATTGTCTCCAACAACCGAAGACACTACCAATGTGGTAAAATGGAACGCCCAAACAAGCGGTGTTATTATTAACACCCCACCGGCAATACCTGGAGGCACTGTTGGCGGCGCAACCTGCACAATGGCTGGTTTACAGGGTATATCATTTTATGGATTGGGTAAATCTACAGCGGTAGTGGGCGTAAATTTAATCTCAACAAAGAATTTTAAAATCGAAGACTGCAATTTCAGGAATATGTCGGGCAGTGCAGTTGTAGAGGGCCCGGTGCCGGCCAATAGCCAAAGCCAGACGCTATACATGAATAACTGCTTTATTGTCAATTGCCTGCAAAACATGTCGCCCTACACCAATTACCAGGGCGCGTTGGAAATTGAGGGAACGGATAATAAAATCACGAATTGTGAGGTTAGCGGCAGTAATGGCCCGGGCTATGGTATAAGCAGCAACGGATACAGGGCAGCGATTGCGGTAAAGGGCTCAGACAATTTTTTTGAAAATGACAATGCAGAATTTGGCGATGTTAATTGGTATTTAGGGCCAAGTTTCAAAGGTTACCGGGGAATGATGGTGAATTGTAAATCCGATAGTCCCCAAAAAGAGGCATTATTGGTTGATGGGGCGCAGGATTGGCAAATTACTAACTTTTTAGTCAAGTCTTCCGGTCTGCTCGCCGCTAATACTTACAGCGCAATTAAGGTAAAAAATGGCGCAGCCAATATCAATATTACAGCTATGGCTGTTAACCAGATAAGCGGCAGTTCTGCTAAATACCTGTTGAGTGACAGTACAAACATCACCAACGGCGTAACACAAAAAAATCAATATCATATCACAGGCGACAGCACAACTTACGCAACAGCCAAATTCAATATTCTTAACGCTTCAAACCTGGGCGGTTCGTTGGTTGAAGCCAATAATAATGCCGCCATAGATAATGCGGCAACACCAAATGTAAATGGTAAAGGGTTTATAATTGCATCCGCCGGCACAACCATAACTAATTTCAACGGGGGGCAGACATCGCAGGAAATCAGTTTGTTTTTAACAGCGTCAACTACAATTACCCACAATCCCAGCGCTATTTTTCTAAACTCACAGGCATCAACTACATTCCCGCCAAAAACACTTTTAAAGTTTATCAATGTTGAAGGTGTTTGGTACCAGGAAGGCGCAGATACCGCGCCGGCAGGACTATTTTTAGCCGGAACAAGTGCACTCGGTGTAGCCGCCTCAACCACAACCTACACCTGGCCAAATGGCGGCGCCGGTTCATACAGCACCGAAGCATCGCGAACGATTGTTATGCCCGCCGCCGGACTGCTAAGAAATTTATATGTAAAGACAGTCGGGGCACAATCATCAACGGGTAGCCTGGTTGTTACCGTGCGAAAAAACGCAGCCGATCAGGCGCTTTCCATAACCGTTCCGGCGGGCGCAAGCGGCGCGGTATTTAGTGATTTGACAGATCGGGTTTCGGTAGCTGCCGGCGATTCGATATCTATTGAGTTAATAAACTCCGCTACCGTAACCAGCAGTGGCATTGTTTCTATTTCGATGACATTTACACAGTTATAAAAGAGCCTGGGCGGGGGTTAATGATGCCGGCCATCTTTCCATTGCCGCAAATGTCCGGCGTGGGGCCTGTACGACCGTGCGTTGGTGCGCCGCAAACAGGTAACAAATATTACGATGATCTATGCAAAATGCGGCAATTCGCTAACCGTTTTGGCTGCTGCCCGTCGGCGGTTATTGCGGCCGTTTAAATAAACCCACATAGGCAGCTTTACCCAAAATATGCCCCTGCATCATTTTAAAAATATTTGTTTTGGTTTCCGGCGCGGTGGCGGCGGCTTGCCCGTCGAGTTTTATATCCAGAGCAAATAATTCAAATACGTAGTGGTGCAGCGGGCCGGCGGCCGGGGCCCCGGGGCCGCGATAATTAGGCCCGGCATAGCTAACCTGGAAACTGCCGTCAGCAAGTTGCGTGCCTTTAGGTACGTTTATGGGCAACCCGGTGCTTTGCCCGGGGATATTCCATACCAGCCAGTGCAGGTTATCCTCCGAAGTTTTATTAAGCGCCAAATCCACATCGTGCATCCAAAGCACAAAGCTTTGTGTTCCGGCCGGTACGTTGGTCCAGGTCAGATCAGGCGAAACCGTGCCGTCGGGGGATGCCTGGGTGTACTTTAAAGGAATAATTGCGCCATCGGCAAATGCCGTGGTGGTTAACACCATCGGCGGGTTGCGAACCGCTTGCTGAGCCATTATTGTTGAGGCTGCGCCGATCAACAAAGCGAAAACAAACAATGATCTTTTCATCTTAACCGGATAATTTGTGAGGACAATTCAATAAGCAAATGTCGATAATATTTGTTTTGATCCGGCTGTGGTCAAATACAAAATCAAGCCCTCACCTCTACCCTCGTTCCCTGCCAGGGCCGACCACAACGGTCAACCCCGGCGTGGGCCGGGATGCCTCATTACCTTTTCGCCTTAATCATTACGTCAATCACCTTATCTCTTTCAACAGTGTCCTTCGATAATTGCACCTGGCCTTTTTGCGATGCGATGATAAGCGCATAGGCATAATCCTTTACGCGGTAGTTGTACAGTTTATACTCTGTATAATCTTCCGATCCCCACATGGGCGCGGGGCGTCTGTCGGTAAGCAGGGCCTGCAGCGCGTGGGCGGTAACAGGGCCGGCTTCAATAATGGCCTGCGCAGCTTCTTCCCATTTGCCGTGCGGCAGGCCAAAAGTATTGAACGTTTTGGCGCTGCGCAATGCATCCACATAAACGGAGGCTTTTATCCGGGCATCCAATTTTTGATAAACAGGCGCGCTAAGCTTCCTGATAGCAAGCAGGCTAAGCAGCGATGAGCGGTTTGCATTTTTTACAACCGCATTTTGTATGGTATCGATGGTTACCGACTGACGCGAAGTAAGTTCTTTATAAGCCATCGAGTTAAAAGGCTCCAGCCCTTTAACCGACTCTTTTGACAGTTGATCGGTAAGTTGTTTTACGGTCATGGCATGCAATTGCCGCGTCCAGGCGGCGCGTTTTTTATCGGCATCCGCCAGCACGCTGTCGCGCTGACTGATAACCGGTTTCGGTTCCTGGTTTGGTTTCTTCTGCGAACAGGAGAGCATACAGGGAAAAATGACTATGATGGGTAAAACCCGCAGGATATGAGATTTCATGATGTGTTGTTTTAAAGGTACTTAATTAGACATACGGGTGAATGCGGGAAAAACAGTTTTACCCAGCGGCGGTGCAGTTTGGTTCCACATGTGCACAGCGGCATCAAAGGCGTCTTTGTTCCAATCAACGCCGGCTTCGTTAAACGGATCTCCATTAGTATTATCGGGACCGATAACAATAAGCCAGTACCAATAGCCCAGCAAATGGCTGACGCACGGTGAGCTGTGGCTAATACAAACCGGTACGCTCACAAAATCCAGCCAGTCGTCGGGACCGAAGCCTGCCGGCCCATCCCGCAATGTAGCTGTTGACGTATTGCTGCCGGGTGTTAAGGTGCCGGCAAAGGTACCGTCGTCATTGCGGCCATAATATCCCCAGTTGCGCATTGCGAGCCGGTCCACCGACCAGCCATTGAGCGTTGGCTGCGATGTGCCGGTTACAATCCGGGCCTGCTGATCGGAGTTGGGCGCCAGGAAAGCGCCGGTGCTGCGATCAATTACCCTAACCACCTGTACATAGCAAATGCTGTCGCAATTGCAGGAGGACGCACAGGTTGAGGGCCCGAAATTAAAATCGATATTGACGACAGCCCTAACCGGAGGCGTAGCAACGCCTGAATAGTGAAAGGTGCCGCAAGGTGTTGTGGGCGTGCCACAGCTTATTATAAGCAACAGCGACGCAAATAACAGGCCCCTGCGAAAATTGCGCCGGCCCGGTTTGGATATTGTGATTAGATTTTGCATAGTTGAAAAGGTTTATTTTTCCTAATCAAATATGGCATAACCGTAATAGATATGGTTGCGTATTTATACTGAATATTATTGCGTATTAATACTCAGATGATAAGGTGTTTTTAAATTGATTCGGCGTTGGAAACGCGAGAGTCCCGCCCTTATAGCCTTTGCGCTGCGTCCCGGCGTCGGTTTGGGAAATTAACTGTTTAATTGATTAATGATTTGCTGTAACCAATTAACTGATCGTGTAGTCTTATTAACTAAAGGTTTAAAACTAAAAGCCAAAAACCATGAAACTATGATTAGCAATTAATAAAAAATGAATAAGACTGCTAATGATGGCTTCGTGAACATTAAAAAATTATCAAGATGAAAAAGTCAATAAAGTTAATTGCAATACTCTTATTTGTAAGTATATGCACAGTAGTGATGCCTGGTGTTCAGGCAAAAACAATCAACTCAATTCCTCCGGCAAAAAATGTTATTAATATTTCATCATTGCCGTCAAATGTTGGAGTTGGTGTGAATATTGAAAAAAACACTGCCGGGAAAGCAGTTATAATGATTTTTGATGAATATGGAAATGTGCTGTTGAAGCAAGTGCTGCCAACCGGCAAGGGTGTGGAAAAGGATTATATTTTGAATAAACTGGATAACGGCGAATATACTATCCATGTTACATCGAACAAAAAAGAGATGGAAAAAGACATCAGGGTATTTGATGGACAATGTACTTTCCGGTAAACGCATCGTGATAAATTGCCGGACCGGATGAACAGGCGGAAATTTAAGGAACAGGTTCAGCCAATTGTCACGACAGCGTTGATAAGGGCAGAGCATATTCACGGCTTATCAATCGGCGTGTTTTACCTATGTTGTTATTTTCATGGCAAGCGGCCATGGCGGGCTGCCGGTCAGCGGGGTGCGAGAACCCGGCGCTCGTGGCCTTTGCGCGGCATTCTGGCGCCAGGCCGGCGATTTCCCTGAATTTATATTGCCACCGTACCTGAATCTACATTAAAGTTTGCATCTTTGAATTATGAAACTTAAACTTATTACAGCCCCACCCCATTTAAGGAAATTTTCCGTAAAAGGAACGTTTATACTGCTGTTAGTTATTTTGTTATTCAGCAATTCATGTAAAAAGGCGGCGAACAGCCCAAGCGCAACAGCCATCAACTACCAGGCATTGAGCGTGAAGGTTGCTTTAAGCCTTTACAATGCTTTAGCCAATCAGTATATCGCCCCAAACCAACAGGGCCCGGGACTGCCCGGCAATGAGCAATGCGGGTTTACAACCGCCCCCGTTTCGCACTTTAACAGCACCTCGGGCGATACTGTTAAGACCGAAGTGATCCATTTTAATTTTATTTCCACCTGCAGCAGCACTGTGGTAGACGGGTATACCGTTCAGGCGCTTGATACCACTATAACCGGCAACGCTCACTTTAATAAATTGAAAATATTTGGCCAAAACTATGTGGTGCAGGCCTTAGATCAAACTTACAAGCTTATAGCAATGAGCGGAAGCTTATCCGCAACAACTAATTATGCAAGATTTGACGGCCCGTTTTACGATTCTTCGATCAAGCTGGTTAATAGCGATACGGTATTGACCACTCAAAAATATGTTTTGACAGGCCTTGTAATTGATTTTACAACCGGCGTTGCCGATATAACTTCGGGTACCGCAACATTCAATGATCTGAATAAGGAAATAGATGTTTTTAGCCCAACCGGCAAGTTGTACGGGGACCAGGGTGTAATTGAATTTATAGGAAACCATACCATTAAAGTTACGTTTAGTAACGGCCAGACCTTTACTATTCACCTGCTTGACTATACCGGCGTACCGGGTTAACATTTATTTTTTGCTGATGATAAAAATTGCTTGAGCCATCCCCCTTGGTCTAAGTTTAGCGGCGCACGAGAACTCGGCGCGCATGGCCTTTGCGCTGTATCATCGCGCCAGTTTGGGGACGGTAATAAAAGCCCTGTCAGATTTCTTTGGCTTACGATAGCGACAACAAAAGAGAGAACCTTTTACTTATATTGCATGAAATGAATTTTCATTGCTAAACTTTATGTTTAAGAGAGTCCGTTTCGTGCTTTTAATAATTTTGTTGCTGGCAACTAAAGCGGGTGCACAATACTATAGTATTCCCGATAGTTACGGCAAATACCCATTTGATTTCAGGGATTTGGAAGACCTTTCTGCGCTTATGAATCCAAACGACACGCTGAAACCCCGGTACGAAAACGGCAGAGGGCAGTACATCAATACCCGTACCGGCGAAATTTTAAACCGCAAACAATTTGAAGCGGCCTATCCGTTTTACCAACAATATGCTGTAGTTAAGGATAGCGGCAAGTATGGGATTATTAACAAAAAAGGTGACTTTGTAGTGCCTCCGCGATTTAGTGGCTTTTATCTTGATGATTATCCATTCGGCATAGTGTTTTCGTCTGAAATGTTTTTTGACTTGCAAACCGGCAAGCTGGATACATTCCGATATGGCGAGATTGATCCCTATCTTGGAATGAATTATTCGTATACGGAGGGCGGTAAGTATGGTATAGTGATAAAGGGCAGAAAGAAAACGCGGGCGATCTATGACAGTATTCTGTTTGCCGGCAGGAGATTTGTCGTTGTTAAAAAGGGTGGGAAATATGGGTTTATTGATACTTCAGGAGCGGTTTTAATACCTATCAGGTACGTTGATATAATACTGTCGCGCCCTGATTATTTTGCGCTCAAAAAAGGATCCGAATGGTATTATTACCGGGGCTTAACGCTGTTATTTCACCACCCATTTCAGCCAATAGCGCTAATCAGCAATAAATTTATTTTTGAGGTGAAGGGGTTTTACAACTATTTTGATAACGCAGGGCAAACGGTGCTGCCTGTTAATTACAAATGGATATCATTTAAAAGCCGCCTTGCCATTAATGCCAAAGACCAGTTGGTTTTTTTAAATGACAAGTATCAGGAATTTGTTTTTTACAACTGTGTTGCCGGTAGATAGCGAAGCGAGGCATCAGAACTCAGCGCTCATGGCATTTGCGCTGCATTCGCCCCAGGGAGGGAGGTATAATTATAACCGCCATTTGTAGAAAATCTTAAAAAATGATAAGTTTGTAAAAAGGTTAAATATATGGCTAAGGCATTGGATCGGGAACTATTTAACTATATTCTTCAGCTTGATGAGGCGGAGAAAAAATCCGTATTGCAAATGCTTAAAACCTTTGTTAAAGGCCGCGACGTGAAAACCTCACGTATTACCATCGAACGGTATAATAAAGAAATCGACGAAGCTATTGCCAGGGTTGAAGCCGGTGAGTTTTATACCCAGGAAGAAGCTGAACGGATGGCAAAAGAATGGTAATAAATAAAAAAAGAAAAATTTTGTGGGACAAACAGGCCCTTCATTATTTCCGCAGCGCTATCCAATACATCCGCCAGGATTCTCCTCAAAATGCCGACAAAGTAAAAAGCGAAATTCTTGAAAAGATCAACGAGCTGGCGATACGACCTGAGATTCATAACCCGGACAAATACAAGGTTGATAATGACGGAAGTTATAGGGGATTTGAACTGCACCGCCTGCGTATAGGCTACCTTGTTAAAGAGCATGAGATAATCATAGCACGGGTAAGGAATACCAAGCAGGAGCCACTTGATTATTAATTTGGTCAAATCACGCTTTGATTTCTTTCTTTGATCACAAAATAACATTGATCACAAACAACTTTAATTTGGGCAACGGCCATCGAAACATCATTCCACTCCCCCTCTCTTAATCTTGCCTTTTCGCATTCATCGCACCATGCCTGGTAGTCATCAGCCGCGTCAACATCCGGGTCCGACTCCAATGCTTCGTTAAAACCGATACCGCGATCTGTAATCAGGTGCTGGCAAACAAAAGCAACCCGCCCCGATTCATGCAGGTCACACTTAATATATTTTTCTTTGAGCGCATCGTATTCATCCTGCGTCAATTCATATGTGAAGATGAAATAAACAAACAATACATCGTCCAAAGGCGCACGATAAGCCCCTATAGCGCTCAGTTGCTTTGCAGCTATAGCCGTCATCGCCCAGCCGGTGTATTCATCGCCGTCAAACAATCCTTTTGTAAGCTGCTCAAAACCGTTTGCTTCTCCAAAATCCTTCACTTTTCTGAGCCCACGGCTCACACGCACCGGTGTAGAGCTATTGGCCCATCCCCAGTTCCAGGTATTTGCTTTAGTTGAAAACGAGCCAACATCAATGTATTTAAAATAAAGGTTTTTCCCGCTGTCCGATTTAAAATTAAACGCGCCAAGGGTGTGATCGTAATACCAATGCTCGTAACTTTCAATCTCATACAATTTCATGAATTCATCCTGCAGCGCTGAAAGGTCGTCTACGGCTTTGTCGGTGTAATCTTCAAAATCCTGATTCAGCGAGCTCATATAGGTAAAGATAGTGGTTGCTGACGGTAGTTGCAAACCACCTGCATAAGCGTACAAAGCTGTAATTTCGGACTGCGGGAAAAACCTGCAGGAAACAACAAAATTTTCCAAATGAGACAGTATATGGTATTTTTACCGAATGTAGATCATTTACTAAAGACGCGACTGTGAATACTATGGAAAACGACATACCAACACTTTACGAATGGGCCGGCGGTTCAGCGGCAATTGAACGCTGGGTATCGGCCTTTTACGAATTAACACTTCAAGACGATATCCTGAGACCTTTTTTTGAACATATGTCGCCGGAACACCGGCACTACGTTGCCTTATGGATTGGAGAGGTCTTTGGCGGCCCTAAAGAATATTCTGAAATCCATGGCAAAATGAAGGGGCACGCCCGGATGATCAAAGCTCACCTGCAGTATCCGATTCCTGAGCCGGCGCGAATGCGTTGGATCCAGTTGATGTCCCAGGCGGCTGATATTGAAAAAATTCCGGATGATCCAGAATTCCGCTCAGCCGTCATGGCTTATTTTGAATGGGGTACACGAATGCAGCAGGTTTTTATGGTGAATCCTGTTCCTGATGAATCGCCTATGCCGGCCTGGGGCTGGGGAGAACGAAAACCCTTTACCGCGACGAAGAAGCCGGAATAGCTGGCTTGCCTAACAAAATATTTTGCTTATCGAGGATGTTTTCTCTCAGCGGCCATACGAACTCAGCGCTCATGGCCTTTGCCCAGCATTCTCGCGCCTGGTTGGGAGCGAAACCGACTGCCATAAACGACCAACAAGGATAGTAACTATTGCACCATCTTGATCCCGGGTATTTTCCATGAACCATCCAAATAAGATTCTTTGGGCCAGTAAATACGCATCGTAACGGTGAACGGGCCTTTGGGTGCGGGCAGCCAGTTGGCTTCGTTATCGTTCGCCGGCTGCTCATTTTGAATATAAACATCCAGGGAACCATCGTCATTGTATTTTAAATTGCTGCGGTCGCCAATGGTATAACGGTTAATTGGGTTGTCGACCAAAAAATCGTCCGCGCCATACATGGTTAACGACCAAAACGCATTGGCGGGAGGCATTTGCCCCTTATCAAAATGCAGGGTATATTTTTTAGCGCCATCCAGTTTATTGCCGGCCGCATCCAGCTGGCAATTAGGGTACGAAGCGTCCGCATTAAGGTTTGCGCCCAGGGCAATCAGCGCAATCAATGCCCTTATGTTATAATTTGTACCATAATTGCCCACCCCCTTGCGGGATATATTCCAATTGTTTTCGATGCTGCCGCCTTTGACAGAAAAAAGCCGGAGCTGCCGCTGAACCGTTGCCGGCACAGCTTTCAGCGCATTTTGCGTGCCGCTGTCAAAGCTGTTTAAACTAAATTGCTTGCCTGCACCAACGCCTATGGCCGCTATTTTGCGCAGTATAACGCTGTCGGCCGCGGGTGGCGGGTTTTTTGCCATCTGCTCGTTCAGCACATTAAAAAACGTATTGATGTCCATATTTTCAACAAAAGCCGAAGGATTTTTTGTCAGGCCCGTATCGATCTTAGTATTATTTGCGGGCTTATAGTCGGTACCCCATTTGCTTAAAGGCGTAAGGGTATAACCATCCTGAATTTTATATACCACGTCTTTTCCGTCCTGGGCGCTGTTAACCTGTGTGCGGCCCAATATCCAAACCATATTAGTCGGCGCTGCAATTTGTTTCATACCACCAGGTACGGCGCCCTTATATCCTGGCCCGGTAACTAAAAATAGTTGCGTTGCCGTTCCTGTGGTCCGTTTGCCGGGCGAGGCAAACACATTGGTATAAGCATCCATCATCGGCAGCAGGTAATACCGGCCTTTGGTATTTGGCACGGTAAGCACCAGGGGTTCCTGCGAAAGATCGAGCCAGGCGCTGGAATAATAGGTATCGCAATTCGGTTTTACCACGCCTTTAAAGGTAGCATCGGGAAAAGTGCGGAAATGCCCGAACAGGTTAACGGGCGCAAAAATGCTGTTGTAAACCTGTTTTTGGTGGTTTACCGCAGAGTGTTCCGTTTCGTACATCAGCACCAGCGGAAACCCATAAACGTAAGCCTGTTTTGCAAGTATTAGTGCCGAATCTCCCGGTGCGCGTTGAGCAGTTGCAGGGCCTCCGGGTGCCGCGCTGCAAACCAGGCCCGCAGCAGCAAATGCAAAAAACGCCAATGCAAACCGGAAGCTTTTTTTGTTTGATTTGATAAGATTTAAAAATGTCATGGCTGATAATGTTTGTACAAAGTTGGTAATAATATGATAACCTGAGCGATAATGCACGTTAATTAATCACGGAACTCAGGCGTGTAACATGCTAAAACCGGCGTACAGTCGATACATAAGGCGATGTAAGACCGCCAGGTCGGACTCGCAGACGCCCTGGGGTGGGCACCTGGCAGGGGGACTGATGACTTAAAAATATATCGCTGCATCGAACGCGCAGGCTATTATCGGCAACCTGTTTGCGGGGCACGAGAACTCGGCGCTCACGGCCTTTGCGCGGCACTCGCGCCAGGTTACGGAATTACCCGACCGGTTGAGCCGCCGGGCAATTCGGTTTGTTGGTGACAACACCAACAAAGGCGGGAAAAAGGCGGGAAAATTGCTCAAAAATACATCGCTGCGAAGAACTTGCAGACTATTATCGGCAACCTGTCAGCGGGGTACGAGAACTCAGCGCTCATGGCCTTTGCCCGGAATTCTCGCGCCAGGTTCCGGGGGGATTTAAACCGAGCGGAAGGTATAGGATTCGAACCCCGCGTGTTACCGCTGCGCCTGTTTTCAAGACAGGATGTCCACCATAGGACGCCACCTTCCAGTATTTCTGGTGTGGGGGCGGATGGATTCGAACCACCAATGTCGCGAGACGGCGGATCTACAATCCGCTGCAATACCATTATGCCACACCCCCGTTTTCTGCAGAAGATAGCAGAGTCGAACTGCTGACCCAATTTTATCGGGTTACGGTTTAGCAAACCGCTGCCTTACCACTCGGCCAATCTTCTATTTGAGGGAAAGAAAGGATTCGAACCTTTGACCCGCTGATTAATCCCGCACGCGCGGGACTCTAACCACTGAGCTACTAACCCTTGTGTGTGAAAGACAGGGATCGACCCTATCGCCACCTGATCTTCAATCCGGTTCGTTAACCAGCTGATTTACTTCCACATTGCACACCCGAAAGGACTCGAACCTTTAAATCACGGTTTTGGAGACCGCTTATCACTCCTTTGAGCAGATGCATAAAAAAAGCCCCGCATTTGCATGCAGGGCTTCAATTCCTTTTATAAAAAGTCATATCACTATCCTGCCGTGTCCAAATCGGACCAACTAACTGAATAATTATATGAGCTGTTAAATTTCATTTCAACTTTTTTGCGGTCTATCACGGATTCGAACCGAGAATGACGGATAGACAATCCGTAGTTATACCATTTCACTAATAGACCTGTCACCTCTGATTAGCTTTGCAAATATAGGATTTTTATTTCCTCAAACAATAAAAAAATATTCTTCCAGTGGGGCACGAGAACTCTACGCTCTCGGCCTTTGCGTGGCATTCTCGCGCCAGGGTTGGGGATCAGAGGCTGCAAACTAACAGCGGGATTTTTTATAAAACCACGCACTTGTTTCAGGAACATTAATTACCTTTAATTATAATCAAAGAAAATGGACGTAATACTGGCTTGCTTAGGGGGATTTGTTCTTTTATTTGTTTGTTTAAAGCTACCGCAATGGGTTGCAAATAAAACAGGTAAAACAATCCACATTCGTGGAACATTTACGAATTACATTACTTACAAACCTGATAAACGGAAAGAAGCGCAAAAACAACTGAAAGCAGCGTATGACTTCAACGAACACATTGATCAAATTTTGTCAGGAAGGAAAAATGTTGGTCTTAATTATGATAATCCCTATAAATTAACAGATAAGGAAAAAGCAGAATATAAATTGTTCAATGAAACCTTGAGAGGACAATTACCAACGGCAATAAAAGAACATATAGTTATAAATGACTTTTCCGATACTTCGGAGAGATTGAGAATCAAACAATGGTTAGCTAAGTATCTGGAATTATATGAAATATTAAAAACAATAGACCCTCTTAATTTAACGACACTGATCCCTGGGGAGTATTCTCAAATTGTGCAATTTAAAAACCTGTATCAAAAAGACTTTAACAGTATTTTAGAACAAGGGCATTTAGGAGCTGATGACAAATTCATTTAATTTAACTAATCGCTATGCTTTTGCGAGGTACTATCGCTATGGTTTGCTAAGTGATTTTTTCATTAGGATAGATTAAAACATTTTTAGAAAAAGCAACAAAGCCGATCCAGCGGACGGCCCTGTTGACTTTCCTGCCTACCATTACCGCCCGCTTTTATTATCGGCCGGATCGACCAGTTTAAAACTACTATTAGGCGTTGGTGTTGGCGGCAACTGGTGTCCTTTTGGAACTGTTACCTCTGTAATGTATCCGCCCCTGGGGCCGATCACTGCATACAGACCTGATTTTGGGGCTGTCATCCCCGATTTTAATTTACTCATACTTTTAATTTACGAAAAAAATCCCAACTATTTTAGCAATCAATCATTTAACAACATCAGTATTTACTAACAAATTACAATACTTCTTATAGAATTACTCCGACGTTTAATTTGCGATTACGCTTCCGTTTGTTTGTTACAACCAGCAAGAGCAATAAACCTATACGTTTGAACTAAAGAAAAACGTGTTCAGTTCGTTTTGGAGCTTTTTATTTTTCATCTCCTTGGCCCTTTCCATAATTTCTTTTGGCTCAAGGAAAACAACTGCATGCTTTTTCTGCTGTTGCTCTGCCCGAATATCTTCTATTCTATTCAACGCATCTTCAGTATATCCAGCAGATGACCAGTATTCAAATTCCATTTTTTTGTTTCTGTTTATCTCCTGCTTTTCTAACCAAACTCTAAATGCAGGAACCTTTTTTCTAATCCAATTATTTACATCTTCAATTGGCGTTGGAGAAATCCTACCCTTACATTCTGCAACGATTACCCTATCCCCAAAAATCGCCATCACATCCATCTCATGCAAAGCATTATTCTCAAATATCTCCCAGCCCATATTTATTGAAGCACCTTTAAATATGTAATAATGACCTGCTACATACTCAAACAATGCTCCTTTAATGTTTTTTAGCAAACCGTCATTATATTTCCGAAGCTCAGCGATGAGTTCCAAATATTTGTTCGGATTTTTGGCGAGACTGGCAGCGGCATTTGTAAGTATGGTAATCAAATCATTTAGGGTCTCAGCATATTTTGTCCCGAACAGTTCCTTAATGAAACCAATGATAACACCTTTTTCCTTTAGCGTCATCAATGCATCCTTGTCAAGACTATCTACTAAAAGCACAGGCAATATCCTTGATGCGTTCCTAAAAGATTGAACTGTCGCTATTTTTTTGATGAAGAATTCAATGTCCTTTTTATAAGTTGGCCTGCCTAGTAGAATATCGGCAAGAACAAACCCGAAACTCAAGCCATTTTTTAGTCCTTTTAATGGACACACCCCCTTAAAAGCCCAGCGGAAATTCCCGTACTCTGCAAACAATTCTCCCGAATCGAAAGAAACCAGCCCAATATTTTGAGCCTGAGATTTAAAGTTGTCTAGGACATTAAGCTTGATTGTTTCCAAAGTGTTGCTAAGAAAGTGGTTCAATCCCTTATAGCGTAAACGCGGGGAAAAGGAATAGTTGTTCAAGCCATAAACAAGTATATTTTCCGTCACGAACCTCTGCATTACTTCATCGAAAGTTACGTGTGAAACAAGTGGTTTGATGGGATAATTTGCGTATGTTTCTAGGAAAACTCTGCTGATACTCCCCGCATGATACCTTATGGCATTAAGTGTAAACCAATATTTCTTACCATACAATTCCATTTGTTGTGCTAAGAGTTTGAGCACCTCTCCATTTTCCTCTTGTTTAGGAAGAAATAAAAGTTGCTGATTACTCTTGAAAAAACCGTCCAGCCTTTCGAGGTTTGGCTCTCTGGATACACGTTGACTTGCTGTATTTATAGATATAGATTCCGTCTTGGCAAGTTTTCTTGCCAGTTCACTTGAAATCATTGGCCCGTTGTCCAATAGTATGTATTCAATGGGTGTCATATGACGCAATATATACAATACTAATCCATATTATATTGCAAACTTAAAAATTTTAAATGAAAAAAGCAACTGATGTTGATTTTTGGCGGTTTTTTATCTGTCATATCAGAAAACGTCCATTTAACCGCTAGTAGCCTCTGACAGATAGTCCCAGTAAAGCAAAGTGGACCATCCAAAATATATAACTTCTAATGTTACAAACTCAGGCTTAACCAAATAAAACCCTTTCACACCTTCACCTCCACCCTCTTCCCCGTCTTCGCCGCCAAATAGATCGCATCGATCAGCTTCAAATCCTTCACCGCTTCTTCGCCATCAATCGGAACCACAGGCTTTTTGCCGTGGAAGATGATTTCGCTTTCAGAAAGGCAGCGGCATATCAATGCTCACCGTAGTTTGAAGCCGCTTAAAACTCAAGTCCTGTTATAGATTGACACTAATTTAATTTCCGAAAAAGTCGGAACACTTGATTATCAATCAATTACACACGTATATCCAAAAAATTAATTTCAATATAACTGACTATCAGTTATTTACGCAATATAATTATTTAATTAAACGTGAAACACACTAATAATCAGCGTGTTTCACAATGTTCCACCCGTTCCGTGCGGAAAAATGGAACGCTTTGGAACGCTGTCAGTTTATGACTACGGTCCAATGCAAATTCACACCCTCACCTCCACCCTCTTCCCTGTCTTCGTCTCCAAACAGATCGCATCGATCAGCTTCAAATCCCTCACTGCTTCGTCCCCTTCTATCGGCACCACCGGCTCTTTGCCTGGAAGATAATTTCGCTTTCAGAAAGGCAGCGGCATATCAATGCTTACCGTAGTTCAAAGTCCCTTCGAACTCTAGTCCTGCTATAGATTGACACAAATTTAGTTTCCTAAAAATTCGGAATGCCTGATTATCAATTAATTATACACATGTATTCAAAAAATTAATTTCAATATAACTGACTATCAGTTATTTACGCAAATATAATTATTTAATTAAACGTGAAACATGCTAATAATCAGCGTGTTTCACAATGTTCCACCTGTTCCGTGTGGAAAAATGGAACGCTTTGGAACGCTGTCAGTTTATGACTACGGTCTAATGCAAAATTAAATCTTCGCCTCCACCCTCTTCCCTGTCTTAGTCTCCAAACAGATCGCATCGATCAGCTTCAGATCCTTCACCGCTTCATCCCCGTCAACGGGCACCAGGATTATGTGTCAAATCAGCGCCAAAACAGGGTTAACATCATATTGCCCTGAAATTTAACAATTCATTGATTATAAATCAGTTACCAAAAGGTTAACATTGAAATATGTTAAGTTGTGTTAACCCTTTTGTGTTGTTTTGGATGCGCGTATTGTGTATTATACCCAAAAAA
>JABDHD010000039.1 GCA_013285685.1 Bacteroidota bacterium | reverse complement strand
CGCGAAGCTCAACAGCCTCATGCGCGCCGGTTGATGCACCGGACGGTACAGCCGCACGGCCCAAAGCGCCGTTTTCGGTTAAAACATCTACTTCGATGGTAGGATTGCCGCGCGAGTCCAGGATCTGGCGGGCATGGATATCAATAATCAGGCTCATTTCAATTGGGGTTTGTAAATAAATGAACTTAGTGTAAACAATACACTAAGTTTTGAAATAGTTTTCAAATATACAATTTCCGCTAAATTATTTTTGTGATTTCACCGATTATCGTATGATTTCACCGATTGTTAACAGTAAATTAATGTGATCGGGTTGATTTTACCGATTAATTGTCTGAACCATTGATTCAGCTGATTATGGTGACCAAGATGATTTTTGATCCCTTTTAATCCTTATGACTGAACAGAAGACGTCTGTGGGGACACAGACTCCGGAAAAAAATCGGTGAAATCAATCCCGCATGAGCGGGATCGGTGTAATCACAGAAAATAAAATCGGTGTAATCCCAACAAAACTATTCCCACTTAAATGTTTTAACCGCAACGGCGTAAATAATTATAAACCAAATGCCTAATATCAGCAGATCATGCGTTACACCGCCCAGGCCGGCGCCTTCAAACGCTACCTGGCGCATCGCGTGGTTGAGATAAGTTAGGGGTAGTATATCGGCGAGTCCCCGCAGCCAGGACGGAAACGCTGTAGTGGCAAAAAATGTTCCGGAAAGCAAAAATTGCGGCAAAGTAACGATATTGGACAATGGCGGAATAGTACTCTCGTTTTTAGCGATGCCGGAAATGATAAACCCGAAGCCCATAAAAATGATGAGCCCAAAAGCCGAAAGAATAAGCATATTTACCACCGTGGTTAGCCCGTGTACAAGCGTAAAACCAAAAAAGTAATAGCCTACTGTGATAATAAATAAGGCCCCGATCCATGAAAAAACAAGGCGTGCAAGGCCTTCGCCTATTACGATGCTGTACCTTTTTACCGGGGTTGCGAAAAACCGCTTGATCACCAGTGTTAATCGCAAACTCAGGAATACGAATGCCGTGCCAAAAACCCCGCTGCTGAGCAGCGAGAAGCCGAGCATGCCGGGCAGGATAAAGTCAATATATTTATAGGCACGTCCCTGGACGGTCGCTTCTTTTAGTTCAGCAATCGGCTGGCGTACCGTGTTCCCTTTACTATTTATCTGGAAAAACATCCCATCCAACAATGAACTTAATATTCCGTCTTTTTGGGCGGATGCCGTAGTGTATTTTATGTCAAGGGTATAATAGGGAGGAGTTGAATGCTTTTGAATATCCATAATGGCATCGAGATCGCCCTTTTTAAGGTTTTGCGCCATCTCGGCAGCAGACTGATTTTTTTCCAGGTGGATGATTGAAATTTGTTTTATAGCCTGGTAAAGCGAATCGGCACGTGATGTATCGCATGTCTTGGCAACGCCCACATCTACGCTGATGGCGCCGCCCCCAATGTTGGCAAAAACAATAATAAATATTAATGGGAAAGCCAAACTGAACACCACCGCCGATGGGCTGCGCATAATAGAGCGGAAGCTGGCTACAGCGATGGCAAGGGTTGCACGGGTATTACTATATTTCTTCATTGGTTCATTAGTTCACTGGTTCATTAGTTCATTAGTTCATTAGTTCATTAGTTCATTGGGGCTAGCAAACGGCAAACTGCTACTACCAACTGCTACTGCTACTTCAACCGGGCTTAGCCTTCCCGCCATTCCTTGCCTGTAAGGGTGATAAATACGTCTTCCAAATTGGCCAGCTTTACTTCTTTTTTGCGTTCAAAACCCGATGCTACCAACTCGTCGATAAAATGATTGGGGGTATCTATGCCAACAATATGGCCACCATCAACAAATGCTACACGGTCGCATAATTCTTCGGCTTCGTCCATGTAGTGAGTGGTGATCACAACAGTGGTACCATGATCGCGGATTTCACGGATCAAATCCCATAAATTGCGCCGCGCCTGGGGGTCAAGTCCGGTGGTGGGCTCGTCCAGGAAGATTATTTTTGGATTGTTGATCAGCGTGGTGGCGATAGAAAAGCGCTGTTTCTGCCCGCCCGAAAGATCTTTATATTTTGCTTTTGCTTTGTCGGTAAGTGCAACCTTTCCCAGCATTTCGGCGGGCGTTTTGTCTATGCCGTAGAGACCGCAAAACAGTTTGATCAGCTCCGACAGGTTTAAGTTGGGATAATAGCCAGCCGCCTGCAATTGCACGCCAATGCGCTGTTTGATCTTATCGGTGTCATGGTCGATAGATAGCCCGTCGACCGTAACTTCGCCCGATGTTTTCTCCCGCAGCGTTTCAATAACTTCCAGCGTAGTGGTTTTGCCGGCGCCGTTCGGTCCCAGCAGGCCGAATATCTCGCCGTCATAAACTTCAAAGCTAATACCCTTCACGGCCTCGAAGTCGCCGTAGTTTTTTACCAGGTTTTTTACAGTAATAATAGGTTGTTTTGCCATGTCGCAAAAATCGTTTACAAAGTTGGTATTTCCACTATTTTTTCATTAAAAGACACCGGCATTACGCAGGCTGTTTAAAGCCTTGCCGGTCGCCTGTTATTTTACCAGGTGCCCGATGCAATGAAGTATAGCATGCAGGTGTTCTGCGGCTTTTAAGGCGAAATGAAAAAGATGAATGGCTAATAGAGTTTTCATTGTATGTGTTGATTTATGGGGCAAATCTGCATTGAAAACTGTTTTCAGGCTATAGATTTTAGGTAAACGGTGGAATATCGTCGGTGAAACGTTGAACGGATGGGATGAAATAAACTTGCGGGGCGGCAAAAGCTGAAAAACCGGCGTTGAAAATGCCAGGATATTATTTGACACAAGTGAAATGAGAAAAACTTAAGTAATTGTGTAAGAAAAGCATAAAGGCGCAGAGCAAACGCATTAAAAATGTTTTTTATAAGACTGTACGCCATGACAGGAGGTAACTTTGACGTGTAGAAGGAATTCCTCAATTATACTGAAACATATTGAAAATCAGCGCGTTCCGGGCGTGTATTTAAAAATTAAAACCCTGTAATAATTGATTATCAGGCACTTATAAAAATGTGTCAATTTATTTTTAATGGAACATTCTGATAATGAGCGTGTTTCACAATGTTACACTTTGTTCCGTGTGTAAAATGGAACGCTTCGGAACGCTTGCGGCGCTACACGTTCTCGCTCTTTAAATGCCCCTTTTTCTCTAAATTAACCTCAATAAGCTTAAAATTATTTTAATGCGTCTGCCCTGCATAAAGGCGTATGCGGTCATCCTCAAAAGAGCGGACCGAAATTTAATTTAAAGCAATAACTTAAAGTTTTCAAAACCTCCTTAATCTTTCAATGGATATGCTTTTTGACTTAATTTACGTTAAATATCCAGGAAGCTTTCGACCTGAAATTTGTCAGAGACGACTCGGGGCAAAGTGTTCAAAATGATCACCTACACCCCGGATGTGTGGGATAAGGTTAAGTAAGCTTTATTGAAAAAAGAATTATCAGGATAGCATGAGCCGAAGGAACTTACGGGGTGTAAAAGCCAGGTAGGTTTGTTCCGTTTGGAAAAATTGCGGCGCTATTATCCTTTTTACAGGGCATCCCGGTTTATAAATAATTTAATGCTGAAAATGGCGTTATCGCGGGTAACGTTTTAAACGTTGCATCAGTCATATCTTTACTCAACCCATTTTTCCAGTAACATTAAAACCATTTAAAATGATCAACCTGAAAAGAAGCCTTGCAGGCGCTTTATTTGTAATCGCGCTAACATTGGGGAGCGCCGTGGCCAACCGTGTTCATGCAACGCCGGTTAAAAACAAAATTGCTGTCGATTCTACCTCATTAAAAGCTTTTGAGGGGTTATACCAATCCAAAGAGAACGAATACTCCTATTTTAAAGTGACGGCAAAAAATGATACGCTTACCGCGAAGGAACTGTTTGGCGAGCGCCAAATTGTTTTAACGCGAAAAACAGAATTCGGCTTTGAAATGAAAGACGACGACGGCGACGAAACCATACCTATTGTGTTTTCAAAAAATGCCGCAGGCGAGATTGCACTGATTTCCGTTGGCGGCGAACACTAGTTTGTAAAAGTTAAAAACTACGTTCCGCCGGTAGAAGTAAAACTCACCGCAGACCAGCTTAAAGCCTTTGAAGGCAAATACCAGTTTGAACAAAAGAGTGATGCGTTTTTGCAAATCACGGCAACCGCTGATGGCTTAACCCTTAAGCAATTGTGGGACGGCAGGGAGATTAAATTCATATCGCTGGGCAACATGATGTTTTTAAATGAGCAGGCCGGTTTTCCGCTGAAGTTTACAAAGGGCGATAATGGCAGCGTGATAAAAGTGCTGGCCTTTAACAGGGATATGTGGGATAAGGTGAAGGAATAGCCCTTAAAACTAGAGGTGCAATTGCCGGTGGATAATTCGGTAGGGATACATGAGTGGGCGGTGAAATAAAGGCTGGCATACGAAGACGAGAAAACTTACGAAGTTTTTAAAACTTCGTAAGTTTAACCGGCTCATCACTTCCCAAAGTCATAAAACCGCCACTTGGTAACAAAATCCCTGTCCAGCTTTTTGTTAGTCAGCGTCGCCCTCACCATTTCAATCGGCATCGTGTTTTCTTTGATGATGGCATCATGAAACTGTTTATAGGTCATTTTGCCGCTGTCAACCAACTCGTGTTTTAGGGCCATCAACTGTAAGCCGCCGGTGAGGTAAGCCACCTGGTAAAGTGGGCTGTAATCCCCTTTAAAGGAGCGGCGCACTTCGCCTTCGGCATTGGCGCGCTCATGGCCCACACGGTCGACCAAAAAATCAATACATTGCTGGGGCGTCCATTTACCCAGGTGATAATTGAGGCTGAAAATAATCCGCGCACAGCGGTGCATCCGCCAAAATAGCATGCCTACCCGTTCTTCGGGCGTTTGCGCAAAGCCTTGCTGGTAAAGCAGCAGTTCCCAGTAAAGTGACCAGCCCTCAATCCAAAACGGGGTATAAAACATTTGACGATAGGCTTTGTAGCGGCTGTTCATAAAATACTGCAGGTTATGGCCGGGCAAAAGCTCATGCTGTACGGTCCCGCGCGAAAAATAGGGGTTATTGCCGCGCATGCTCATCAGCTTATCGTCCTCGTTCATGGTATTGGTGGGGTAGCTGATGATGATCTCGCTGCCGCCCAAAAAGAAGGGGTTTACCAGTTGAGCCTCGGGAGTCATCATCGTCATGCCCCAGGTTTCTTCGGCCAGGGGAGGGATGGTGATCAGGTCGCGCCCTTTGATAAAGGTTAGCGCATCGTTATACAATTTCAAAATGTCCTCGGGCTGTTTGCCGGCGGGCACATAGGTGTTTTTAACTTTCTCCAGCGCTTTGTGCCAGTCGTCGCCAAAGCCCATTTCGTTCGAGGCTTTCAGCATTTCCTTGTCACAATACGCAAATTCCTTATTTGCTAACGCGATCAGCTCTTCGGGCGTGTAGGGAATCATTTCGGCTTTTAGTTCCCGCATCAGTTCATCGCGCCCCACCGGCACACCGACGATGCCGCTGCTGTCGGGCTTTTGCGTGGTATTAACTTTGCCCTTGCTGTAGATGAGGTTGGCGTAGATGGTTAATGCAGAATCCAGGTTTTTGTAAGGCTTTGGCGCCCACCAGGTAAAATTGGGGTCGTAACCAATATAAAAATCGTAATAACTTTTTAACCGGGCTTTTAAACCAAGCACGGCCGCTTTGCCTTTGCGGGCAAAGGGCATATCGATAGAGGATACATTGCTAAACGCAACTTTTGAAGTATTGAGGGATTTCAGGATGTTATTCAACTGCCCGCCTACTGTCGGCCCATCCTGCGAAATACCGCGGCGGCGCTGCTTTTCCAGGCTGTAAATGCTATCGGCAAAGGGAATATAGGCAGTAATTTTATTGTACTGCTCGTCATCCAGTTTGATCGCGCCCAGGTCGAAAACGATTTGTTTTTTCAGCAAAATATAATCTACCTGCCCGTCGATGCTCATCTGGTCAAAATCCAAAGTTTTTAACTTTTCCAGGTAGCCATTGCCAATATCAGTCAGCCTTTGCCGTTCTGTAGGAGAGGTCTGTACCGACTGATCTTCATAACCATTTATGGCAGTGTAGGGCGAATAAAAATCGCGAATGGCATTCATATCCTGGCCATACTGGACAATCAGGCCGGAGACTTCGCTGGCTTGCTCGTGCAACGCTGCTTGGTTTGCTGTCTCCTGGGCAAATATGCGATTTACTTTTAATGGTTGATATACAAAAGATACCAATAGGAAAATAAAAAAGCTTTTGTAGTAAAAATTTTTATGCATGGATTGTGGGATTGGTCAGTTAAAATGGAAATATAGGATTAATGGAGTAAAAATAATTTTAATCAGCTAATTTTAGCAGATAACACCATATAAATCGAAATGAATAAAAAATTATACCTAACCGCTATTACGGTGTTCGTTGCCGGCTTATTTAGCTGGAGCACCTGCACGGCTCAGCAAATGACGGTCAATACCAAACAGGACCTTGATGCCGGACGCGTAAAAATTGATTCCCTGGACAACCTGCTGATGAAAGTTTTAGGCGAGCGTGAGCGCATAGCACAAGCCATTGGCGTCTACAAAGCCAAAAATCATATCCCGCCACTGGCGGAGGCACGATTTAAGGAAGTGCTGAACAAAAGCATCGAAGCAGGCAAAAGGGAAGGTTTATCGGCTGAATTTATTACCGAACTAATGAACGCCGTCCACAAAGAAAGCTTGCGGATAGAAAGCGATAGTACCTTGATGAAGCATTAAACATGAAATATAGCGGTCAACCGAGCCGGTCGATATAAACCAGCACGATCGTCACTACCGTCATCAAATGCAGCACGACGTGGTTTGCATCCGGTGTTCGTTTTCCGGGTGTATGCGGGATCAGTTTTGTCGTGCGCGAAAAAAGTGCATCATAATCAAAATTGGCTTTTGACCGCGCAAACTTTTCCGATAAATAAGGCAGCCACCATTGAAAAAGTTCGCCGCTGAACAGGAAGGGGTAATAAATGAGTGGGTACCAGTAAAAAAAGCCGCTATTGCCCATAATCACGCACAGCGCGCCTGTTCCCATCAGCAAACCGTTGGTGCCCGCTTCGAGCAGGAGCTCTTTCCGGCTGTATTTTCGACGTCATTCCATGGAAAAAGCGGCAATAGGGTTGTAGCCTGGTGGTAGACCAGCAGTAAAAGTGTAATGCTGATAGTGAAAATGTGCAGGGTCATTGTTAGGCCGAAAAGGTGTCGTAAATATACTAAATGCCGACTGTTTTTTGTGAGTGCTTTTATAAAATCCCCATTTTTAAAATCCGTATATTTTCACAATAATTTTTTGTTGTAAACCTTTATATAATGAATTTTCGCAGTTACCCTACTTTGTTGATTGTATCTTTTTTTACCATTTTTTTTATTTTCAGTAATTGCGATGCGCAAACCAGACGGCGGCGGGCAGTGCGTTTTTCCCATAAATATTACGTCAGTAACCAGGGAAATGACGACAATCCGGGAACTTTAACGGCCCCTTTTAAAACCATTCGCAAAATCAACAGTCTTCGATTAAAACCAGGCACCGCCGTTTACTTTAAAGGCGGCGAAACATTTAAGGGTTCACTTGTTGTAGCATCAATTGTCCTTGATTCGCGCGATGTGGGAAAAGTCGACAGCAGTATATGGGTATCATCCTATAGCGATGGGCAAGCCACCATTAATGGTGACAGCAGCCACGCGATCAGTCTATACCGAACTACAAATGTGTCGATTTCTGATTTGAAACTGGTTGGCCTGGGCAGGAAAAATGGAAACCATGAAAGTGGTTTGGCTATCTTGAATAGCGAAAATATCAAGGTGCGCGACATTGACATCAGCGGCTTTCAAAAATCCGGGTTACTGATAGATTCCGCATCAGATATTGACTGCGACTATATTTTTGTTCATGACAATGGTTCGGCTGGCATAACTGTAGAAGGGGACAGCAAAAAAGCTTCACGAAATATCCACATTGAAAACTGTCGCGCTGAAAACAACCCAGGCGACCCAACCAAGCTGGATAACCATAGCGGTAACGGCATTGTAGTTGGGCACTGTACCAATGTAACGATCAGAGCCTGTACTGCGACAAATAATGGTTGGGACATGCCCCGTATTGGCAACGGGCCGGTAGGGATATGGTGCTATGAAGCTGACAGCGTATTTATTGAGCACTGCTTGTCCTATAATAACAAAACATCTAAAGGGGGAGCAGATGGGGGAGGATTTGACCTGGATGGGGGCACTACAAATTCAATTATCGAGGATTGTTATAGCTATGGCAACCAGGGGAGCGGCTATTGTATGTTCCAATATTGGGGGGCAAGCCCTTGGCACGATAACATCATCAGGAACAATATTACCGAAAATGATGGCACAGTTTCCGATTCACAGGCTGGCTTGTATATCTGGAACAGTTCCGACGACCATAAACAGTTTTACAATTGTAAAGTTTATGGCAATATTGTGTACAATGAAAAAGTGGCGGCGATCAGTTTTTCGGATAAAAGCGAGAATAGTGGATTTAATTTTTACCGCAATATTTTCGTTGGCAAGGATTCTTTGATAAAAGGCCGGGATATTTTGGGTAAATGTAAATTTAGCGGCAATGACTGGTGGAGCGTAGATGGCAGATTTAATACCTGGGGCGTAAAAAGTTTTGAAGCCTGGGCCGTTAAATTTAATAAGGAGCGAAAAAATGGGAAGATAATCGGCTTTAACATCGATCCTAAATTTAAAAACCCTGATCTGACAAGGTTTGCGGACGTTAGGTATCTTAATTTCTTTTCCGGATACCAATTTTCAAAATGGTCGGAGTTGAAGAAGCATTTTGGCGGAAATTTAGAACCGGCGGATTATTTGGCCAGGGAGGAAATCTATTAGGTCGCCGATCTAAATATAATTCCCTTAACTTTAAATAGATATATCGTTAAATGACCCCTTCAAAAACACCGATACCCCCGCTCAAGGCCGGCCTTTTTGGCATCGGCCTTGCGGCTTATTGGGAACAATTTGATGGATTGGAAAGGCGCCTGATCGGCTATATCGACCAGGCAGCAAAAAAACTGGAAAGTTCCGGGGCCGAAATTATTAACCTTGGGTTGATCGACACCATCGACAAAGCATTTGAAGCTGGCAGCCGGTTCAGGCGGGAAGATGTTGACCTGATATTTTTGTATGTAACTACCTATGCCTTATCTTCTACAGTATTACCGGTAATAAAGAGGGCAAAAGTGCCTGTTATCGTGCTGAACCTGGCGCCGGATGCAGCGATTGATTATGCGTGGTTTAACCAGTTGAACGACCGTACTACCATGACCGGTGAATGGCTTGCTTATTGTTCGGCCTGCGCGGCGCCGGAGATTGCCAATGTTTTTAAACGGAGTGGCATTCCGTTTCACCAGGTTACCGGAACGCTGAACGATCCAGCGGTTTGGCAAGAGATCGGGGATTGGCTGTCAGCCGCAAAAGTTGCGCATACCCTATCCTATAACCGGCTCGGCCTTATGGGCAATTATTATGGCGGCATGCTGGATATTTATTCAAACCTGACATTGCAATGCGCCGTATTTGGCGGCCACATGGAAATTATCGAGGTTGACGAATTATCCGCACTGCGGCGCGATGTAAATGATGAAGAAATAGCCGAAAAGCTAAACGAATTTTACCAAAGTTTTGAGATAGACGCGGATTGTTCAGCCGACGAACTGAAACGCGCGGCGCGCACGTCGGTGGCAATGGATCGCCTCGTTAAAAAATATGGCCTTGGCTCAATGGCTTATTACCACAAGGGCAGCGGTAACCCGCAAAACGAAGATACAATAAGCTCGATGATATTGGCCGGTTCATTGCTTACTTCAAACGGTGTCCCGGTCGCCGGGGAGTACGAGGTAAAAAACGCACAGGCCATGAAGATCATGGACGGCTTTGGGGCCGGCGGTTCGTTCACGGAATACTATGCCATGGATTATGCCGACGATGTGGTATTGATGGGTCACGACGGCCCCTGCCACCCGGCGATTGCTGAAGGAAAGATAAAAGTAAAACCATTACAGGTTTATCATGGCAAAGTAGGGAAGGGCCTTTCGGTTGAAATGTCGGTGAAGCATGGCGATGTAACCCTGTTGTCCGTTGTTGAAACGTTCGATGGCAAAATAGTGCTGCTGGTTGCTGAAGCGGCGTCCGTACCGGGGCCTATCCTGGAGATTGGCAATACCAATAGCCGTTACCGGTTTCCCATCGGGGCAAAGAATTTTGTTGAACAATGGAACGCACACGGCCCGGCGCATCACTGCGCTGTAGGCATAGGGCATATTGCATCGAAGATTGTAAAATTATGGCAGCTGCTTAATATACAGACGGTTAAGGTGGGTTGAATCTTTGTAGAGAGGCAATATTTTGCGTCTTTACGAACATCAAACCTTGGGTGTTCGAAAAATAAGAATAATTGCAGCTACCCTCTTTCCGGCGAAGCCGAAGAGAGGGTCGACCAGCGAAGCGTAGTCGGGGTGAGTCGACCCGGCGGACATTGGCGCCAGTGCATTGACGCTAATGCATTGACGGTAATGTCGCTCGGCGTCGACTCACCCGGTCATCGCTCTGCTCGACCACCCTCTCTTCCGCAAGCGGGAAAGAGGGATGGAGAACGTTTCGAACAATCCCGCATTTAAACCCGCAAATACCAGATTTTTTTATACCTTTCATCAACCCAAATTATAAACCCAATGAAAAGATTTACAGTTATTGCCTGCTGGCTTTTGGGCCTGCAGGTTTGCATGGCGCAGGGGCCGTCGCTTGATGTAAAGTGGGACAATATATTAATGGTGTCCAAATCAACCCCGACGCTGCAGGTGGTCGGCAACCCGATGTTGCGCAGAGGGGCTCTTATGCACGATGGTTCCTTTGGCGCTTTAAAAGATCTGGGTGCGGATTATGTGCGCTATGTGCCCTGGTTTCCTTACCCAAAATTGGTGGTTGCCGAACTGGATGCCCCCGATAGCGGCAAAACTTCGTGGGATTTTAGTTTGATCGACCCGATGACCATCGACTTTTTCGACGCAACCAAAGGGCATTCTGTCATCATTAATTTCAGTACTACACCGCAATGGATGTACAAAACCGATAAGCCCGTACCATATGCCAAAGACCCAAACCAGGTCGACTGGTATTACGGCGGCGGAACGCAGCTAAGGGACACTACGATGAAAGAGCTGACGGATTACTATGCGCGGCTGGTGAGCTGGTATACCAAAGGCGGGTTTACCGATGAGATGGGAAAATACCATAAATCTGGCTATCATTACGATATTCCGTATTGGGAGGTTTTTAACGAGCCTGATTATGAACATAATAATACGCCCGAAACCTATACCAAAAAATATGACGCAATGGTAACCGCCATTCACCAGGTATCGCCAAATACCAAATTCGTCGGTTTGGCGCTTGCTTTTGAAAAACCTGAATGGTTTGAGTACTTTTTAAACCCGGCAAATCATAGGCCGGGCATTCCGCTTGATATGATATCGTACCATTGTTACGCCAATGCCAATGATCAGCAAAAATTTGATGCTTATGAATACACGTTATTTGATAAGGCGGATGCCTTTTTAAATACAGTAAGTTATATTGAAAGTATTCGAAAAAGGTTATCACCCAATACCAAAACGGATATTGACGAACTCGGTACCTTTGTGAGCGATGCCATGCGCAACCAGCCTATTTCGCAGGCCTACTGGAACCTTTCGGCAAGTGTATACGCCTACTTTTTTATTGGATTGACAAAGGCTGGCATCGATGTCATCGGCGAATCGCAGCTGGTTGGCTTCCCTACGCAATACCCTGATGTAAGCATGATCAATTATGTAAACAGCAAGCCCAATGCCCGTTTTTGGGTATTGAAAATGATCAGGGACAATATCAAAGCCGGGGGTAGTTTGGTGTCGACGGGTATTGATGCTAACACAGGTGATGATATTACTGCCCAGGCTTTTGTTAACGGAGCAAGTAAAAAAGTGCTCCTTTTAAACAAAAGAAATAAAACCATCATGCTAAAAGTGCCTGCGGCATTCAACGGGGCCAAAGTCAGTATCGTAGATGAGGTGTCCGCCGATAATCCGCCAACTCAGTCGGTGATAAATGGCGGTGCGATTGAAATGAAGCCTTTTGCGGTATGCCTGGTTACTTTAAACTAAATGGAGGGAGGGGTTTACAATCTTAATAATAATTGCTTAACTTTAAATAAGCTTTCTTTCCAATTAATAAACTAACCCGGATCAATTATGAAACCTGTAAAATTAAGTGCCGGTGAGCAATCCGGTTACACCCGCAGAAAATTTATATATGATGTTTCGGCCATTAGCGCCGGGTTGGTGCTGGCAACTCCTTTGGCAAGCAGCGCAACCCAGTTGTTCAAACCGCAGGAGCAATACACCGTGCAGCAAGTTATGGACCTGTTTATAAAAGATGTTCCGGGCGGGGCGCTGAAAGATACAGTCGACACCTTGAAGGCCGGGAGCCCTGATACGATTGTAAAGGGTATAGTTACCACTATGTTTGCAACCATCGCCGTCATCCGCAATGTGATAGACCTGGGGGCGAACTTTATCATCGCCCACGAACCGACCTTTTATAACCATACCGATGAAACGGATTGGCTGAAAAACGATAAAGTTTACCAGTTTAAACGGGAACTTTTGGACAAACATGGCATAGCTGTTTGGCGAAACCACGACTACATCCATCGCCTGGTGCCGGATGGCGTAACCATCGGTGTAATGGATAAGCTGGGCTGGAGGAAATATGCAGATAAAGACACGATCAATATTTTGACCATGCCGCCGACACCGTTAAAGGAGTTGATCCGTCATGCGAAATCAAAGCTGATCATCGATAAAGTGCGCTATGTGGGCGATCCCGACCAAAAATGCAGCCGCATATTGTTTATTCCCGGCGCGGCAGGAGGTCAAAGGCAGATACAGGCCATTGAGCACGTGAAACCCGATGTGTTGATCTGCGGCGAGATACAAGAATGGGAAACTGCCGAATATGTGCGCGATGCCCTGGCCAAAGGCGATAATATTTCGCTGGCAGTTTTGGGCCACATTGCCAGCGAGGAAGCCGGATCGGAGTTTATGCTAAACTGGCTGAAGGAAAAACTGCCCGGCATCAAAACCACGCATGTGCCAACGGCCAATTCGTTGTCGTTTTTGTAGAATTTAAAAATCAACTAATAGCCGGGAATTTTAAAGCAAGATGACCTTATAGATGAAAAGTTTACAGAATAACTTTGTTAAATTTGATAAACCAAAATGATATTTTAATATTTAATTCAATTCTATGGATTTACAAGCAGAAAAGCTAAACATTTTGCAGACTATTATGGATACAAAAGATGAAGGCCTTATCATGGATATAAAAGCTTTTTTATCAGATAGAAAGGTTGACTGGTTTGATGAATTAAGTGCGGAGCAGCAAAATGATGTTTTAGAAGGACTATCTGAAGCTGACTGCGGCGAGACAGTAACCCACGCTGAAGTTGTAAAACTATTCGAAAAATGGGGATTGAAATAATGAGAACGGAACGATTTGTCAACTTTTAGAAAGTTGTCTAAAAGCGATTAAGGGAAATTGCTACAAGCAAAAATTCATTGCCGTTGGCGTCAGCCAACGGAATATTAGGAGTAAAGTTGCTGGCTTTAGCCAAAATTGCCGCAATGCCTGGACACTAAATTATTCGGCTAAAGCCGAAAACGTTCAATTTATAGCAATCCGTTGGCTGAAGCCAACGGTAATGAAGAATTCATTTTGTTTTTAGAGCCTCTGAAAGAATAGAAATTTAGATATCGGTATAAGCGATCTTCCCCGATCTTTTAACCAGCGAAATGCTGGCCGACAACCACCAAACAGCCTGTGCGCCACCACATGCTGTTACCCATAGTGGTAAAACAAGTGTAGTTAAAAACAACATGCCCAATGCGGCAAAAGCTAAACCCAGCACGATAGCGGTGTAGGCGAAAAAATTTGACAAGACACCCGAATTAAGCAGCATGATGCCCAGCGTTATAAATACCGCCGGGGCCGCCACAATAAAGTACAGGTGTTGTACTGCATAAATCGTATGCAGGCTGATCAGGGTTCCTTCGACCGGTGATCTGAACATCACGGCGATATAAAAAGTAATCTCGATAAGGCTGACCACCATAAGTACAACGAGTGCGAAGAAAACCATCCATCCAGACAGCCTGTTAGCGGCGCCCCGATAAATGCACCAGCGCAAACGCAAAAAATGTGATGAATACTGGCGCTACTGCCTGCAACCAGGCTCCCCACAGGATGGAATTGTAATAGTGCTGGCCAAAAGCAATTAACTGGTTTTGATTAGCGCCTGCCGGTGGCCCGGGATTGATATTGAATGAGATAATGAGCATTACGATGCCCAAAATTCCGCTTGTGCCGGCGATGATACAAGTTTGTTTTCGCGACTCAGAGACGGTTTTTATTGTTGATTTCATTGAAAGAATTCCTTAATGTTTTAAAATCTCTTTCACTTTACCCTACAGTAATAAATACTAACAAGTCTGATTCGATCAAATACTTCTGATCTCCATTTTTCTTAACAGAAAACTTACTGCAACGAAAAACCCGATAAGCCCGGCTACGATGACGGTGTAACTCAGACCGCTATGCATGCCGCCAAAATAATCGGCAAAGGGCGCCTGTTCAATATTGGCGTAAGTGATCAGGAAAAAAAGGATCTCGAAAAGTTTTTTTCCGCCGGTAAGCATGCCTGATGCCACGGCAAAAAGCACGATAAATACCCCACCCATTATAATATTCAAAGCAGCTAAAGGATCGCCGCTGATTAAGCATCGTACCCAAAGCGGTGAGGCTAACGCCAGCGCCAAAATAATGCCGGCCAAAATTTGCGCGGGTAACAGCCTGGTTAATGGTTTGTAGGATGCATAGCTAAAATAGTGTATGCGGTTTGTTTTCTCCTTGGTGGCCAGGTCGCTCCAGGGCGCCACCTGCAAAAACCACAGCCCGGGCAATACCATTTGATGGGCAAAGGGCAATGGGGCCAGCGCCAAAGCAACCATTCCGCCAAAATTGATCAGCCAAAGCCAGTGCGGGCCTTTTCTGATCAGCATTAACAATTCGGCCTTAATAAACGGGCTTATGCCATATGCGGACACAATTGCAGGCAATGCCGAAAGCCTGATGTCATGCAGCGGTTGCACGGGTGCAATAATAGCGGCTAAGCTTTTCCTGATTTTTGTTTTGAACTTTTGTTTGATGTCAAAACGGTGGAAGAATCCGGACGATGCCAAAACCAGCAGCAAACCGCCGAACACATATAAAAGCCGGCCGCCGATGATAGAAGCCGTCCATGTTATGCCCTTGAACACAAAAGTGCTCCGTGGGTTTTGGTGCCCGAAAATGAAACCCATGGATACTTCATTATTTGTACCGTCGTAATGCTGCTTTATAGTCTCTTGCAGGGCCACTGTTACCGGTTTAACGCCAAAAATATCCAAAGCCGGCGCAATAAACAGTTGCTGCGACATCATAAAAGCGAAGAAGAAAAAGTACCCGATATTCATTAAAATGGTATAGCGGTATAAAAAAACCTCGGCTACTACGGCTAAGGCCGCCACGAAGAATATTGTCGGTACGGTGATAATAAGATAGGGCAAAATAAATTGTGTGATCTGAAATGGATAACCGGCCGAACGGATAAAAAACACGGTGATGCTCATTAAAAAAACCATTGCGGTAATACTCAGCAGCACCAAAAAATTGCTCGCTGTTTTTGCCAGCAGGTATTTAAAATTGCTTATGGATGTAGTGGCAATGATCATACCCACACCGGTATCAATATCTTTTTTTATGCCGCTGTTAATTAAATAAAAGCCAACCATACATAAAAAAACGCTCGACATCATGGCAGTAACATAGCCCATCCATGCCGAGTTTTGCACGCCGATGTAATTCCCGATCCGTACCGTAGTATAGTCAGCATTGGGCAGGGGTACAAACGAATAAGCAAAGTAAAGGCTTATTGCCAGCGTAACCAGGAACGCGTAACTGCGGGTACGTTGTTTGTAGTCGGCAACGACGATGTTATAAAATTCCCCCATCTTAATTATTATTGCGGGTCAAAAAAAGATAGGCATCCTCAAGCGAAGCCGGTGCTGGGTTTGATCCCGGCGAAGGGTGATTGCTGATGTACCTGGCCATCATCTTATCGTTTTGCCGGCTGGTGTTCACCACCAGGTTTTTTGCTTTGAAGTCATTCAGCGCCGGATTGTCGAGCAGGATTTCAAAAACTTTTCCTTCTACATGCATAACCACTTCGGCCTGTGTGCCTTTGGTGATGAGCATGCCGCTTTGCATAATGGCCACTTCGTCGGCTATGGTTTCAATGTCGGATACAATGTGTGATGACAAAATGATAATGCAGGTTTGGGCCAGGTCGGATATTAAATTCCTGAAACGCATGCGTTCTTCCGGATCAAGGCCGACGGTTGGCTCATCAAAAATCAAAACCTTCGGATCATTCAGTAAAGCCTGGGCAATGCCAATGCGCTGTTTCATCCCGCCGGAATAAGTGCCGATGGGCATTTTTGCACTTTCGATTAAGTTTACGCCTTCCAATAACGCCTCTACGCGTTTTCGCAGCCCGTCGCCGCCAACACCCTTCATCGCCGCAATATATTCCAGGAACTCGTATGCGTTCAGGTTGGCGTAAACGCCAAAATCCTGCGGTAAATAGCCAAGTACCTTACGGATGTGGTCCGGGTCCTTTTGGACATCGATGCCATCCAATTCTATTGTACCGTTTGTTGGCTGGCTTATGGTGGCGATTATTTTCATCAGGGTTGATTTGCCCGCACCGTTAGGGCCTAATAAACCGAGGATGCCTGTTTCGATATTTAAGGAAAAGTCCTTAAGGGCATATTTTTCCTTATTGTATCGTTTGGATATATTTTGTATGCTGATTTTCATTTAATTGTGATAGCGAAAATGATTAGACCGGCAGGGCTGGATTAGGTTACGCAGGTCGGACAGTTTATTTACGGGTTCAGCGTTATATCATTCAAATTATATAATCTGGCCACATCAGTAAAGTTTTGATTTGATAAATTGTATTTTTAGCGCTCCAATTATAACACAATGAAAATTATCCATCTCGCAGCCATTGCATCGTTATTACTTACAAACCTTGTAAAGGCCCAGCAAACCGCACCCAAAACCGACACGGTTTTTTTTGAAGATTTTAACGAAAATACGCTGGATCGTACCAAATGGAATGTGGAGGTTACCGGTCATACCGTCAATGATGAGCAGCAGGCCTATATCGACTCGGGCACCACGATCTACCTGGTAAAAGGGGCCGATGCACAGGGCGCAAGCAATGGAGCGCTGATTTTAAAAGCGCTTTACCATCAGGGTTATACAAGTAAAGAAGGTAAACAATATGATTTCCTGTCAGGAAGGATAAACACGCAGCACAAAATGGAATTTACCTATGGTACAGCAAGTTGCCGGATGAAAATGACCGGCGGCGCGGGTTTATGGCCGGCATTTTGGGCGCTCGGCAACGGTCGCTGGCCGGATTGCGGTGAAATTGATATGATGGAAACGGTGGGCGACCCATCCTGGTTTAGTAATGCCATGCACGGGCCGAACTATTTTGGTAATACGCCGCTGGCTTATCGCTATCATTTTCCGCAGGGAACGGATGTTGAGCAATGGCATGTTTATTCGGTTGATTGGACGCCCGATGGCATCGTGTTTAAAATAGACGGCGCTGTTACTTATACGGTTACCAGGGCCATGGTCGAGCATTATGGTCGCTGGGCTTTTGATAATCCCAAATTCATTATCCTCAATTTTGCCCTCGGCGGTGGTTATCCGGCCGGCGTAAATAAAATCAAAGCCCCCTATTTTGGTATATCACAGGAAACTGTAGACAAGATAAAGGCGGGCGACGCAAAAATGTGGGTTGATTGGGTACTTGTAACCCGGACTAAGTAATTTAACCTAAACTACTATCAATAAAAAAACCTCGTAGCGAGGCTTAGTAGATCAGTGCCGCATTTAGTAACACCAATAAGGGGCGGATGCTCCGGCAAAGCCGGATAACTGTTTTAACTTTACGGAATCGACTCGAGATCAGCGATAAATACAAGTAGTTCAATTAGTTTCAAAATGTGCCTTCTCATAAAAATAGTATTGAACGGTTATAATAGTCGTAGGGCAATCGCAATGCCAAAACTTTCAATAAATAGTTGCGCAGTGAGAACTTCGTAACTATTTGATTATCTGCCGAAATTATTGATAATATTTAGCTGTGGGACTGACAGATTTCATTGAAATGACTATAAAATAATAAGTTTTCAACTGAACTAATAATCTTAGTCTTATTGTCGGAAGTGTGGAAATATGAGAAACAGTAACGGGAGTTTCCCATATTTTCACACTTTTTTTGCTTTATAGGTTATTACAAAATATACATGCGTTATTATTAGCTGGCTTTTTAAGGTTGGCTAAGCAGACTTACTATTGATTTTTTGATAACCCCCAATTCATTGTCCTCATTTCGCCGTTGGCGGTGATTATCCAGCGGGCGTAAATAAATCAAAACACCCTATTTTGGTATTTTGCCGGAAAGCGTAGAAAAGATAAAGGGTCGGCCATGCCAGGGCCCGGGTAGACGGGGTGCTGGTGGCGCGAACCAAGTAATTCAACCCCATAATGAAAAAAGCTTCGGAACGAGGCTATGAGTGTTCCGGAAAAGTCGGATAGCCAGCTTTACCTTAATTAGGGAATCAACTCAACATCACTTATAAACACTAATAGTTCAATTAATCTTAAAATATGCCTTTTCATGGAGAAAGTTTTGAAAAGATGTATTGTCTGCGGCACAATTGCCATGCCAGAACTTTCGTGTAAAATACATTACATTAATTTATAGTTAAATAAAAAATGTTAGAGGCCGCTAATACACCTGGATGTACTTTTTAAGTGAAAAGTAAATTACTGATAAGAGGTAAAACAAGTATGCCTTACTTCGGCTTATCGCGGCAAACTGTCGACAAGATTAAGGCGAATGATAAAAGTTTGAGTGGATCGGGCGTTGGTTACCAAAAGAACCAGTTGTTTTTTTGACAAATGTTTAAATTGTAGTAAATACTAAAAAAGTTTCCGTATTTGCGGAAACTTTTTTGATAACCACAGGCAGATCGTCGGTTTATCAACTATTTCGATTTTAACTTCGTCGGGTATTAATTATGGTCATGATGATCATTATCGTGGTTATCATGGTCATGGTGCCAGTGGCGTTGCCTGTATTCAACCGAACAACTTGAAATTGCTGATGCGAATACCAGCACGGCGATTAATCTTAAAATGTATTTTTTCATGCTAAATTTTTTTTAATAAAATATGCTATAGGATAAACACTATCTGTGCCAGAGATTTTAGATAGCCGGAAAATTAACCGATAACAACCCTGCGCTCCCTTTTCAATGTGATAACTAATTAATTATTTGTTGTGATAGTTTATCACTCAAAAAAAAGGTTTCTGCAGCAACAGAAACCTTTTTTATGAATGTAATTAAAAAAAACACCGGTTGTGCCGGGTATAAATAATTTTGTTCAATCATTGTTAATAACCACGATAGTAATGATGATCATGATCGTGGTGCCAGTCGCGGTCACGGTATTCAACCGCACAACTTGAAATCGCCGATGCAAGTATCAGCAAGGCGACCAATCTTAAAATGTGCTTTTTCATAACAGATTTTTTTGATAGAATGTACTATAGGTTGAACATAATTTATGCCAAAATTTTTCATTACACAGAAAATAGAGCAAGGCAACCGCAGCAATCTTTTTAATGTAATAGCTAAGAATCAAATAAAATGCCGATATTTAACAGGCTGTAAACTGAATTTATAAACCAAACGTATAGTCCTTTATATACCGCAGTTGGCCCTTATTTAGTGAGAAGATGACCTGCAGAAAGTGTGTATTTGCCCCGCTTTTATTGACTTGGTTGTTCTTACGTTCTTGGGCTGTTTTTGCCCAGGCGCCGATAATTTCTTATTCGGGGCCGCAAAACTATGTCGTTAATAGCACCATTTCCGCATTAACACCTTCAAATTTGGGCGGGGCCGTGCCGGCAGTCAGGTACGGCGAAGTAACCACTTTCGCAGGCGGTGGACTTGCCGGAACTTCGGACGGTCAGGGAACGACCGCCAATTTTAACCAGCCAAGGCGCTTAGCCGCTGATGCCGCTGGTAATATCTACGTAGCCGATTTCGGTAACAGCCTGATCAGGGAAATATCCCCGGGCGGGTTGGTGTCCACCGTAAAAACCAGGGGTTCGGGTTTTGACGGGATAGACGGAGTCGCCCTAGATGCAAGCAACAATATTTATATTTCCGATGCGGGCCATAATTCTATCGATAGAATAGGACAATTCGGGGATGTGACGGTAATAGCTGGAAACGGTGGCTATGGCACAGCAAACGGGCCGGGCAACATGGCTACGTTTAACTACCCGATAGGTATTGCGATGGATAGATCCGGCAATATTTATGTGGCCGACTATCAAAATCAATTGATCAGAAAAATTGATATCAATGATAATGTTTTTACGCTTGCGGGCAGCGGCTTGGATGGGACGAATAACGGCATCGGCGCCGCCGCAAGTTTTAGTTACCCCAATGGCGTCGGGGTTGATGCCACCGGGAATGTATATGTGGCCGATGGCAGCAGCCGGCTGATCAGGAAGATAAATGCCGCTGGCGTAGTGACGACCTTTGCAGGCGCCGGCGAGGCGAACTCTTCTGTTTTTGGCGACCCGCAGCAAGTAGTGATCGACCCTTTAAATAATGTTTATGTTACCGACGGGTTAAAAAACCAGGTGATAAAAATTGCATCGTCGGGCACTATTTCGGTAGTGGCCGGCAGCGGCAGCCAGGGCAAAGCGGACGGTATCGGGTCAGCAGCGAGCTTTGATGGGCTTGTCGGCATAACCATCGGTAGCGACGGCGGTCTTTATGTAGCCGATTCATTCAACAACCTTATCCGGAAAATATCCATTTTCGGGTATACTATCGATAAACAACTTCCGGCCGGATTAACTTTCGACCCGACCACAGGCATTATATCCGGAACGCCAACCGCCGCCTCCCCCGCAACCGACTACACTATAACTGCCTACAACAACGCAGGCAGCAGCAGTGCTACGGTAAATATCTCGGTCAATAACGCTGCGGCTGCAGGCAGTCCGCCGAATATTTCTTATCCAAGTCCGCAAACTTATGTTGTTGGTAAAGCTATTGCATCATTATCTCCGGTAAATACTGGTGGGGCTGTACCGGCTACGCACTATGGGACGGTCACTACCATGGCAGGAAACGGAACCGCCGGGGCGAGTAACGGCCCGGAATTGTCCGCAAGTTTTGATAACCCCGTATCGATTGCAAAGGATCCGGAAGGAAATTTTTTTGTAATAGATGCCTATGATTTTTTGGTTAGAAAAATTAGCAGCGCCGGCATAGTCAGCACTTTCGCCGGTACCGGTCGCATAGGTTCTAATAACGGCCCGGGTTCTTCAGCCAGTTTCAATTCGCCATCAGGTGTAACCACTGATGTTGCCGGCAATGTGTACGTTGCTGACCTGGATAATAACTTAATACGAAAAATTACGCCGAGCGGGATAGTTAGTACTTTTGCCGGAAATGGTACCAAGGGTTTCGCAGACGGCGCCGGCACCCAGGCGATATTTAATGATCCGATTAGTATTACGACCGGTCCTTCGGGTAATTTATATGTTTCGGACGGCACTAATGAAAAAATCAGAATAATAACTCCCGCAGGTGTGGTCACCACCCTTGCAGGCAGCGGACTTACCGGATCAACCGACGGAAACGGAAACATTGCAAGCTTTTACCAAATGTGCGGACTTGCGGTCGATCAAAATGGAAACTTATACGTTGCAGACAGGTTCAATCACAAAATCAGAAAAATAACCGCTGGCGGACTGGTTTCCACCTTTGCGGGAAATGGCGTACAGGCATTTGCCGATGGCTCCGCAGCCCAGGCCAGTTTTTCCGTTCCGACGGACGTCGCGGTTGATAAAACCGGAAACGTGTATGTTGTTGATAATGGAAACAACAGGATAAGAATAATAACAAACAGCGGAACAGTTAACACAGTAGCCGGAAGCGGAGCCGAGGGATCTTCAGACGGCGTAGGATCAGCCGCAAGTTTCTATTTCCCGGGGGGAATAATAAATGATAATGAGGGCAATCTGTATGTAACAGATGCCGAAACCAATCTTATCCGGGCAATTGTAATAACGGGCTATACCATTGATAAGCCGCTTCCGCCGGGCCTAACTTTCGATCCAACCACCGGCATCATATCCGGAACGCCCACCGCCACCTCGCCAGCGACGGACTACACCATAACTGCCTACAATAAAGACGGCAGCAGCAGCACGACGGTTAATATTACCGTTACGAATAACGTTCCGATAACCGGCCCGCCAAACATTTCCTACTCAACTCCCCAAACTTACACTATAAATAAAACGATCTCGGCATTATCCCCAACCAATACCGGGGGCAGTGTTCCACCAAATAATTACGGCCAGGTTATAACTTTGGCCGGCACGGGTAAAGCCGGTTTTGTCGATGGAACCGGCAAAGCGGCGAGTTTATCGGCGCCTTTGGGTTTGGGCGCCGATGTGGCCGGGGATGTGTTTGTTGGCGATTATAACAATTGTACTATCCGAAAAATAACGCCTGCGGCGGTAGTGAGCACTTATGCGGGCACCCCCGGCGCACACGGCGCAAAAAATGGCAGCCGGGCACAGGCGACTTTTACTTTGCCGCAGGGTGTTGCCGTCGATAAAACCGGCAATATATACATTGCCGATTCCTATAACGACCTGATCAGGGAAATCAGCGTAAAAGGAGTGGTTACCACGCTGGCCGGGCAAACGGGCATCATCGGTTCGGCCGATGGGATGAATGCCACCTTTAGCTCGCCAACCGGGGTGGCTGTTGACAACTCGGGCAATGTTTATGTGGCCGACCAGGGTAACAACCTGATCAGGAAGATAACACCAAATGGTTTTGTTTCAACCCTCGCCGGTACCGCAGGTGCGACAGGATCAGCCAACGGCATGAACGCGACTTTTAATGTCCCAACAGCCATAGCTCTTGATAATTCCCAAAATATTTACGTCGCGGATGCCGGTAATAACCTGATCAGGAGGGTTACTCCGGCCGGCCTGGTTAGCACTTTTGCCGGCAGCGGCACAACAGGCATCGTTGACGGACAGGGCCCTGCCGCCAGTTTCAATCACCCCACCGGTATAGCTATTGATGACAACAGCGTTATGTACATCGCCGACGAACACAACAATGTCGTCAGGAAAATTGACCTGAATGGCAACGTAACCACGCTGGCTGGCAGCGGCAGTGCCGGTTCGGTGGACGGCGTAGATAAGAACGCAACTTTTAGTTACCCGGAGTCGATAACAGCGGACAACCTGGGGAATGTGTTTGTCGGCGACGTTAGCACTTACCTGATCAGAAAAATATCAGTAACCGGCTACACGATAGATAAGCCCCTTCCTGCAGGGTTGAACTTTGATCCAACCACGGGTATTATCACTGGTACGCCAACAGCGATATCTCCGGCTACTGATTATACTATCACTGCATATAATGCTGCCGGAAGCAGCAGCACGATTGTGAATATAGCTGTTGACTATGTTACGCCCGTTGTCGCCGCTCCCATCATCAGCTATCAAACGCCTCAAGTTTATACGGTTAATACCGCAATCGCCACGCTTTCACCCCGGAACACCGGCGGTGCCGTGCCTGTTTCAACATATGGCCAGGTAAGTACGCTGGCGGGGAGCGGGGCGTTTGGCGCAGCCAACGGACCCGGGCCGGCGGCGACCTTTCATTACCCCCTGGGCATTGCCATTGATGGTTCCGGTAATCTTTATATCGGAGACCAGGGGAATTCGCTGATACGCAAGGTAAGCCCGGCAGGCCAGGTAGGTACGCTGGCGGGCAGCGGTGCGAAAGGGAGCACAAACGGAACCGGCACAGCGGCAAGTTTTTATGACCCATATGGTGTAAGTATTGATGTATCCGGGAATATTTATGTTGCCGACGAGGGCGACAATTTGATCCGAAAAGTTAGCCCGGCGGGGGTTGTTACTACGTTTGCCGGCAGCGGAATCGTGGGCTCATCAAACGGAACCGGGACCGCCGCAACATTCAATCATCCTTTTGGGGTAGCAGTTGATATATTTGGAAACGTTTTCGTAGCCGAAGGGGCCAACAACCTTATCCGGAAAATAACGCCCGCCGGGGTGGTAAGTACCTTTGCGGGCAGCGGAAGCCAGGGCTCGGCAGATGGAGCCGGCGTTGCGGCAAGCTTTTATGATCCTGAAGGCATAGCTGTGGACGCATTGGGCAACGTTTATGTGAGCGATAGCGGCAACGAGCGGATTCGAAAGATCACATCTGCCGGCCTGGTAACTACGCTTGCAGGAAGCGGGACAATAGGGTCACAAGATGGGACGGGTACTGCAGCCAGTTTTAATTATCCATTTGGCATAACGGTTGACAATACCGGCAATATTTACGTGGTTGATCAACTGGGATACCTGGTCAGAAAGATCAGCCCTTCAGGTGTGGTTTCAACATTTGCGGGTACCGGCACATCCGGATCGGCCGATGGAGTCGGAACGGCTGCCGGCTTTAATAACCCTGCAGGCATTACCACCGATATTTACGGGGATTTATATGTTGCCGATTCCTTTAATAACAAGATCAGGAAAATAACTGCTACCGGGTATACTATCGATAAGGCTTTGCCGGCGGGCTTAAGTTTTGACCCGACCACTGGAAATATAAGCGGTACGCCTTTGTCAATTTCGCCGGCCACAAATTATACGGTAACGGCATACAATGCGGGGGGAAGCAGTACCACTACGGTGAGTATAGAGGTCATTACCAATCAGTCGCTCATTTTTGGTCCTCTTCCGCCAAAAACCGTTTGCGATGCTGATTTTAATCCCGGCGCCACCGGAGCGGAGTCGGTAACCTATATAAGCAGTGATCCCGCTGTAGCGACGATCGTATCCGGTAAAATTCATATAACAGGCGCGGGCACGGCCACCATCGTTGCTAATGACGGCATATCCCAGGCCTCCCAAACTTTAACGGTTACCGCGGCCATAACGCCAACTGTCAGCATAGCGCCTGTTGCGCCGGACACCTGCGCGGGAAAGGTCATTGTTTTTTCTGCCCAAATAACCGGCGGTGGCAACCAACCAGCTTTGCAGTGGCAAGTTAACGGGCAAAATGCGGGCGGCAACAGCCCGGAATTTTCGACCGATCAACTCAACAGCGGCGACCAGGTTACCTGTACCCTCACCAGCAATGCAATTTGTACCACCAGCAATACTGTTACCTCTAACACCGCAGTATTTACGGTCGATCCACCGATTGCTACTTCGGTTAAAATCACGGCTTCAAACACGGGGCCGGTGTGTAAAGGAACGCCGGTAACGTTCACCGCCATGGCTTATAGCCCTGACGTTTTTCCAACCTATCAATGGCAGGTAAACGGCATAAATACAGGCACAAATCAGTCAATTTTTACTACCACAACATTGAACGACGGGGACATAGTGACCTGCGGAGTGACGAGCACCGGCAAATGCCTGATAAACCCTGTGGTTATATCCAACCCGATAACGATCAGCCTGAACCCCCAAAGTCAGTGTATTATTGAAATTCCAAACACATTTACGCCCAACGGCGATGGGATTAACGATTTATGGGATATTACCGCGTTGCAAGGATACCCGAATTGTACCATTTCAATTTATAATCGCGCCGGATCGCTGGTCTATAATTCCGTCAATTACCCCAAACCCTGGGACGGAACATACAACGGGAAAAACTTGCCCGTCGGAACGTATTATTATGTTATCGACCTAAAAAACGGCAAAAAACCACTTGCCGGTTCAATAACAATAATCAGGTGACCAATTTTGCGGTTGTTTTATAAAAAAACTCAATTTTTAGCAACTTCTTTTTAATCAGCCCCGTAAAAACGAATTATGAGGGGTTATGTAAACGTTCCACGGTCTATCTACTGTAAGTTATGCAAGGAATGCGGCTCGCGCCCGGTGATAGCTTTAGTTGATGACATCGGGTATATTGTCAAATGTTCAAAAGACGACAGGCACTATCAAACTATGCCCGGCCTGATAGACATTGAAGACTGGAACCGGCATAATACCATACCGTCTTCCTCAACCGACTATAACCTTGGCGCAATGGTCGCCTGGTAAAGCAGTTTAACACCCCCTTGATTCAACATTTAGCTGTGTTTGGTAACATTAACAGGACATTTTTTTTCCTATGACACTCATTTTGTATGTTTAATCAATTAAACAAAAAAATGAAACACTTCCTTCAACTTTTTTACGTCGATAAAGCCCGCTTTAGGCCGGCAGTTTTGATATTAGTCATCGCTTTTCCTTGTTTTTGTTATTCTCAAAATACAACCAGCGCCAATCAACCTGTATTCAATCATGCTGCATTGTGCGCAAAGGACCTAAAAACAACCGCCGCTTTTTACGCCACCGTTTTGCAGCTCCAAAAAATACATCACCCGTTTAATGACACTTTGCATGTTTGGTTTAAGATTGGAGATGGGCTTGCTTTACACGTTATACAGGGCAATTGCCCGCAAACGGTTCATGATATCAGCATTCATCTGTGTTTCAGTGTTCCAAACCTTGACTTGTTTATGAAACACCTGGATGGATTGAATGTAAAATACGGCGATTGGAACGGCAAATCTAAAGTTGTACAAACAAGGCCTGACGGCGTTCATCAAATTTATTTGCAGGATCCTGATGGTTTTTGGATAGAGGTGAATGATGCCAAATAATAGAATTTTTTGGAGGAGAGAATGAAACTGGTAAAAAAGATTAAGCATTTTGTGGGATTCGACAACCCCGACCTTTCGCTGGAAAACAAGCTTTTTAATGCAATTTGTTTGTTGTTGCTGCTTAGCCTGTTGAATGGGCTGGTAAGTAACATCGTATTAGGTTTCCCGGTATACCTGATGCTTGTCGAAACCTTTGTTATCGGTATTTGCGTATTTGCTTTTTATAAAAGCAGGTATGTGGCCTATAAGGAAAATATGTCGGTGGCGTTTATTACGCTGGGTATTCTTTCGTTTATTCCGGGATGGTTTTTTAACGGCGGCATTGAAGGATCGTCGACCCTGTCAGGCGTCTTCCTGGTAGTGCTCATCATCATATTGCTAAACAGGCGGCATCATTTGTTCTTTATTGGTTTCCTGATGGTTGTAATGGTGGGCTGCTATTTTTTAGAGAAAAGATTCCCGCAATGGACATCACTGCCTAAAGATGTTCATCAAAAGGAGGCGGACCTGATTTCAGGCGCGGTTTCGAATATTTTATTCGCCGGGCTGTTGATCAGTTTTTTGAAAAGAAGCCACGAAAAAGATAAGCTGCGGCTGATTAAGAACAGCGAAGAACTTTTATCGTCAAAGGCTGAACTTTCGGCCGCCAAAGACCAGGCCGAAGAGGCGACCGTAGCCAAGTCGAATTTTTTGGCCAACATGAGCCACGAGATACGAACGCCGCTTAACGGGATTATCGGCACCGCCCAGTTGCTGGCGTTGTCCGATCTGTCAGACGAGCAGCGCGAACTGCTGCAAACCCTTCAATCGAGCAGCAATTTATTGATCAATATCATCAGCGATATCCTCGACCTGTCAAAGATCGAAGCCGATAAACTCACCCTTTATCCAAAACCGGCCAATGTTCGTAATTGTGTGAAAACAGTTTTTGAGATAAGCCAGCCCGGTGCCGCTGCGCCGGGAAAAAATATCGCCCTTACCTATAATATCGACAATAACCTGGCGGAGTATTTAAAAATGGATGAAAGCCGGATCCAGCAAATACTGGTCAACTTAATAGGTAATGCTATCAAGTTTACTGATGAAGGGTTTGTGGCACTGCACGTTTCGGCGGCAAACACCGGCGATAAGATACAGCTGGTTACATTTAGCGTGAAAGATACCGGGATTGGTATTGGCGAGGAGGCCCTGTCGCAGTTATTTAAGCCGTTCTCGCAGGTGAATAATACGGCAATGCGGAAGTACGGCGGCACCGGCCTGGGGCTGTCAATTTGTAAAAAGCTGGTTGAAATGATGGGCGGCAGGATATGGGTGGAAAGCAAGGAGTCCGAAGGTTCGGTATTCAGCTTTAGCGTGCCCCTGCAGATGAGCGCGGAAAGTATGGTTAAGGAAGAGCAGGAATTGAACAACGAAATTTACCGGTATCGGCACATCGAAATATTGCTGGCCGAGGACAATAAGATGAACCAGATGATTGCCAAAAAGATATTTGGCAAGATCGGTTATGACATCGACATTGCCGATAACGGGCGCTCGGCGGTTGAAATGATGGAGAAAAAAAGCTACGACCTTGTGTTTATGGATATCCAAATGCCCGAAATGGATGGTTTGGAAGCGGCATCGTATATCCTGAAAAAATATGGTAAATCGGCGCCGCCCATAATTGCCATGACAGCAAATGTGCTGAGCGAAGATGAAAGCAAATGTAAAGAGGCGGGGATGAAAGATTTTATAAGCAAACCGTTTACCATTGAACGCCTGGAAAAGGTGATCCGTAAATGGTCTTCAAAGGACGAACCCTCCCAGGAATTAGCGGCTTTTTCATAGATAATAGAATCAAGAGTCAAGAAAAATTTATAATTTGTATTTATTGAAAGGGAGGAGAATTTAACACTTGGACCGTCGGCGGTAAACTGGCCGCCATCTGCTTTCCTATCTTGATTCCTGGCTCTTGTATCTTGACTCTTTTTTATAAATAGTTGAAAAGTACCATAAAACCGTGTAAAAACACCATTGTAATGGTATTAAGATACCTAGTTTTGTGGTGTGGAAAAAACGCCAACATACGACATCTGCACGCTGACTGATAATGGCTCTGACGACATACTGATAAGCCGCTTTGCGCCATACCTCGATCACCACAAAAACCTGAGCGCTGCCCACCGGCATTCTTTTTATCACCTGGTACTTTTTACCGAAGGCGCCGGAACACACGCCATCGATTTTGAGCAGTTTACTGTCAAACCGTACCATGTTTATTTTATGATGCCTGGCCAGGTGCATTCCTGGAGTTTTGAGGGCTTTACCGATGGGTATATCATAAATTTTTCGGACACTTTTTTTCAGCGTTTTTTATTAAATGCAAGCTATCCCCAGGATTTTTCTTTTTTCAAAGGCGATCTAAAAACATCTGTTATAAACCTCCCGCTGCATCTTCATCCTAAAGTTAAGGGCATTTTTGAGGATATTATTGCGGAAACGAAGATTGAAGGTACTTTAGCCGCGGATATGATAAGGGTACTGATGCTTCAGCTGTTCATTATCATCAGCCGGTTGAATAAGGATGACGGCCGGACGGGCCCGGCATCGTACAACCAAACATTGGTTCGCAATTTTCAGCAGCTGATCAGCGAAAACTATACGCGCTTAAAACTGCCGAAAGATTATGCCGAACTTTTGTACATCACCCCCAACCACCTGAACGCTGTGTGTAAGGATGTACTGGGCGCTGCCGCCGGGGACGTTATCCGCAACCGGCTGGTGCTTGAAGCTAAACGTTTGTTGACCAACCAACAGTTGAATATTAACGAAATAGCCTTTGCGCTCAACTTTAACGACAACTCTTATTTTACTAAGTTTTTTAAAAAATCCGAAGGCAAAACGCCCGAAGAATTCAGAAAACAAATATTAAATGTAAATCACCATGATCAATAATTTAACCCTCGTGAAAAATAAGGATAACAAATTGCCGGTATGGCCAGCTTTTGTACATGCCAGGTGCCCGCAATGCCGCCGCGGTGCGATGTTTTCAACCCCTATGTACGGTTTTAAATCCCAAAAAATGAATAAAACCTGCCCGCATTGCGGAATGACATTTGAGCGTGAGCCGGGTTATTTTTATGTGGCGATGTTAGTGAGTTATGCCATGTTTGTTGCGGAGATGGTTGCTCTGGGTATCGCCATAAGTGTATTAACAGGCGGCGGCCGCAATCCCTGGCTATACCTGGGCGTCATTTTATCCACAGGCGTGGTACTTTCGCCGTTCAATTTCAGGTATTCGAGGATCATATTGTTATATTGGCTAACGCCCGGGTTGCATTACCGCCCTGAGCTAAGCGGCGATGACACAAGCGCCGTATGATCTGCCTGCCATCATTTTCATCCCATTGTAACAATTATACAACGACACTGTGCTTTCATTCTAAATTCATTTTCGGCGGATAACTTGTTGCCATAAACTGTTGATAATTATGGAAAAGGTGCTGTTAGCCGAGAACCTGGCGTACAATAACGTGCTGTACATTGGTGATAATGCCAGGGAATGCCTTAAAATAATTGAAAAATTTACCGCCCGCCTGCGTAAGATCGAAAACTTGTACACAGGCTCTTTCAGCAAAAACAACGACGATCAATTTCCCTGCCTGCAACTTCAGCAGCATATCCAGTATCATTTTGAAGGCGGCATTGCAATTTTCAGGTTTAAAAATGAGGACGAGCTCCCGGCTATCGTGCGCAACGAATGTTTGGTAGCTTGTCAAAGCCTTGTTTTTGAGCAGATGCTGCTTTCTTCTCTTCCCACCTTTCCCCTTAATTAAAATTATTTTATTGTTAATCAATAAGATATGATTTTTTTGCCGTAAAACGCAGATAATATTTGCAACGTACGTTTTCAATACATACCTTTGGTTTATGCAATTTACAAAGGATATGGATAGTGAGATGATCCCCACGAAAACGGAGATGGATGTGCTGATGATCTTGTGGAAGTATGGCCCCTCCACCGTACGTTTTGTACATGATAAGCTGAATGAGCAAAAGGACGCGGTGATCTATACCTCTACGCTTAAACTGATGCAGGTGATGAAAGAGAAGGGGATGCTTGACAGGGACGAAACCAATATGAAGCACGTTTATAACGCAATCCTGCAGGAAGGCAAAGTAAAAGGCGGTATGCTCGACCGGTTTATCGATAACCTGTACAATGGTTCGCCAAGTGACCTGATCGTATCCTTGTTGGGGAATGAAAAAACATCTGCCGGCGAATTGCAGAAGATTAAAGACCTGCTCAATAACATGGACAAGTAAAACCTGGAATATGAACTTGCAACCGGCAGCCATCACCACTTCGCAGCATTTTATCCAGTCGTTCAGCTGGATGTTGCTCCATTCGCTTTGGCAGGGCCTGTTGCTGGCTGTGCTTAGCGGGATTTTATTGGTATTAACAAAAAAATCAAGCTCGGTAGTCCGCTATAATCTTTTGCTGGTTCAACTATTTGTTTTTATAACTGCCTGCGTTTTAACTTTTGCCTGGGAGTGGAGTAAAAACCCGATACCCGGTGTCATTGGCGCCGTTCCGCATGCCCGGGGTGCACGTTTGTTTTTTTCTGAGTTGAGTGCAAATGGTTTGCGGCATTTTGCGAAAGATTGTATTTACTGGGTTTCGGCAAATGCTACGGTAATCGTTTTTATTTGGCTGTTGCTGTTTATCTTCCGCTCTGTACGGTTGATGGGCAGCCTGGTTTATCTTCATCGCGCCCGGCACGGTTTCATTTATCAGCCATCCGGTTATTGGGCTGATAAGGTAGAAGGCTTGTGCCATAAGCTGCAATTAAACAGGGCAGTGAAGCTGTTCGAGTCAGGCTACGTGAAGATGCCGATGGTGATTGGTCATTTAAAACCCGTTATCCTTGTACCAGTGGGTTTGATTGCCGGATTGCCTGCCGGGCAAGTGGAAGCTATTTTACTGCATGAGCTGGCCCACATACGGCGGCACGATTATGTGGTTAATCTCGTTCAAACCATTGCTGAAACTATATTTTGTTTCAATCCCGGCTTGTTATGGATATCGTCAGTATTGCGGGATGAACGCGAGAATTGCTGTGACGACATTGCATTGGCCCAAACAAAAAATAAGAAAGAGTTTGTACAAGCACTTATAAGCTTTAAAGAACACGCCTTGTATGGAGCCAGCTACCAGGTAGCTTTTCCCGGAAAAAAGAACCACCTGCTTAACCGGGTAAGCCGTATCATCGGCAATAAAAACCCGGCGTTTGGCCTTTCGGAAAAGGCATCGTTTGTAGCCGGCCTGCTTATCCTCGTAACGATGATAACCACTGCCGCAATTACCGGGTCGCGCCACGTGCGGCATGCGAATAACCGGCCAAATGATAGTGCAGTCCAGGCTGCCCCTAAAACGGATAATCGCCAAAAGACCGAAACGGTTGTTAATTCATCCAGCCGAAAAGTGCACATAATCCATAGGTTAGAGCGTACCGATACAGATTCTATCCCGGCTATGGAAAATGATAGCTTGCGGGTTGTCGCTACGGAAAAAAGCGCCGACCGTGTGCAGCCGATAGCTGCCACCGGTGCAAAAACACAGGCGGTAGCCGCGCAGCAAGATCGTAAAACACAGGCGGAAGATCCGGCCGCAGAAAAATTGCAGGCTGACCGTGACCGCGAACAGGCTAAAAAAGACCAGGTTCAAGCGGTAATAGACCAGGAACAAGCCCGGCGCGATCAGGCACAGGCCGTAAAGGACCGACAGGACGCTTTAAAAGATCAGGAGCAGGCGCGCCGTGACCAGGAACAGGCAAATCGCAACCAGGAGCAGGTGCGGCTAAACCAGCTGCAAGCGGAAAAAAATGCGGAACAGGACGCACGTAATAGCCAACAAAGTAAGTTGAACGAAATACAGGCAGGCAAAAATCGTGAGCAGGAGGAGAAGAATGAGGCACAATCAAAAAAAAATGAGGCGCAGGCTGCACGGAACAAGGAACAAGCGCGCCTGAACGCTATGCAGGAAA
>JABDHD010000038.1:32432-33956 GCA_013285685.1 Bacteroidota bacterium | reverse complement strand
TAAGAACGGTTTGCTCAGGACCCTTCGTTTGCCCGAAGCCTTCCTGATCAGAAGTATGACCGAGGACGCCAAAGGAAATGTTTGGGTGGGTTCAAACAGTGGCTTATATGTGTACAATGAAAAGGCTAAGCTGGTTGCCAGTTTTTTTAAAACCACCGGCTTGCTTAACGATTGTATTTACAGCCTGATTCCTATTAAAAATGGAGCTGCCGTTTTTGCCGGCAGTAATATGGGTTTAGCATACATTGAACTAAATGGCGGTATAAAAAATTATACCAAGGAATTGGGACTGCAGGACAACGAGTTTAACACTGATGCGGTTTGCCGCACGGCCGATGGAAAATTTTATTTTGGCGGCATCAACGGTATTTCCGCTTTCTACCCGGCATCGTTAACGGAGTTGATGAATAAGCCGATGTTAAATGTTACAAGGCTTGTAGTAAACGATTCGAGCTATAATTCATCTGCCGGAATATGGAAAGGCGATACGATAGAATTGAAACATGATCAAAATCACCTGCAGTTTGATTTTGCAGCGATGGGGCTGTTGAGCGCCGACAAGTATTTATACCGGTACCGCATAGCCAGTTTCGAAACTAAATGGCAAAGCACTTATCAGCCAACCGGTATCAGGTATACCCTTGCGCCGGGCAAATACCTTATGGAAGTGAGCTGCAGCAATGCACTTTCGGGGCAGGCCCTTAACAAAACTTTAACTATTATTATTCACTCGCCCTGGTGGTTAACCTGGTGGTTTTTATCTTTTGTAGCAATAGCGGCTATTGCAATTGTAATTTGGATCGTTTCGTCCTATAACAAAAGAGAATTCAAAAAAGAACTGCAGGAGTTGATGATAAAGCAAACCATCCAGACCGAAAGGGAACGCATAAGCCGTGATCTGCACGACAACCTCGGCGCCCAGGCAAACGCAATTTTTTACGGCACCGAGCAATTGAAAAATAGACACGGGCATGAACAAGGTTTGGTTGATGACCTGCATGATACCGCCGGCGATATGCTGACCGTTTTGCGCGAAACGCTGTGGGCTATGCGGATCACCCAGGTTGAAGCGGCTGAGCTTTGGCTCAGGATATTAAACTTTGCAAAAAAAATAGGCCCCTATTATTCCCGCTTAAAAATTGAAATAAACGGAACGCCGCCCAGGCTTAGCCTGAATGCCTCCATGGCGCTCAATTTGGTGCTGATCGTCCAGGAGGCGATTACCAATGCCATCAGGCACGCGGAAGCCTCGGTAATAACGATCTCCAGCTATACAGGCGAAAATTTGTGGCAGATTGAAATAACCGATGATGGAAAAGGATTCGACCCGGAAACAGCCGATAAAAAGAGAGAAAGTTACGGGATAGAAAACATGAAGGAGCGGGCAAATCAATCGGGCATCGCGTTCAGGATAAATTCGTTGCCCCGGCACGGAACAAAGGTTTTCCTGGAAATCAGCCTGTATAATACGGAATCACATCTTAATTGATAAATGGAATGATCAGGATTGGCATAGTTGACGAT
>JABDHD010000038.1:0-32422 GCA_013285685.1 Bacteroidota bacterium | reverse complement strand
GTTGACGATAAAAAAAATAACCGCATTATCCTGGCCGATAAGCTGCGCAGAAACGACCTGTTCCAAATTGTGCTTGAGGCCTCCAACGGCGAACAATTCCTGGAGAAAATGGAAAGCCAAAAATTTGACGAGCGCCCCGAGATCGTACTTATGGACCTTGAAATGCCCGTGATGGACGGCATCGTCACCATAGCTACCGGTTCGTCTCTCTATCCGTCAATCAAATATGTGGTGCTCACCATTTTTGATGATGACGACCGGATATTTAACGCAATAAAAGCGGGCGCCTGCGGCTATGTTTTAAAGGAAGAAAGCAGCGAGATCATTGCCGGCATGCTGGTCAACCTGTGGCAAAACGGCGCCGTACCTATCTCGCCCAGCATTGCCTATAAGATTTTGCAGATCATCCAGCAGGAATCGGTGACGAAATCTTCTTCGGTAGAAAAAACAAACGATAATATTTTCCAGCTCAGCGAACGCGAGAAAGAAATTTTAAGGTTTCTTTGCCAGGGACTGGAATATAAGGAAATAGCCGACCGTCTGTCCATAAGCCCCAACACGGTAAAAAAGCATGTTATCCATATTTACGAAAAGCTGCACGTAAACAACAAAGCGCACGCCATGCGGATAGCTTACACCCGTAATTTGTTGTAAGTCCGTAAGAAGAGGTGTCCGTTTATGCGTAGGCTTAAGGCAGAATATCGAAAACAGACTTACGACTTTGAACTTTAGACTTAACACTAATACCCCGGATTCTGCTTCATCTTGCCTTGCGACACGCCGAGCTGCGACTGGGGAATGGGATAATACTCGTTTTTGTTTTGCGTAAAGCTTACGCCACGTAAGTCGCCCCAGCTAAATTTAGGCACGTTACTTTCATGGCTCATATAGGCGTTAATGGTTGTAGCCATAAAGCCGGAGCCTGCCGGGCCGCCGGTGAGCCCGTCCCAGCGCTGCAGGTCGAAAAAGCGATGGCCTTCCATTCCTAATTCCAGCATACGCTCAAAATATACAGCCTTGCGGGCATAGGCCAATCCGTTGGCTGTAAAACCGGTTGCGGCGTTTCCGCCGGCCGCCCCGTAAAGGCCCACTTTATAATTGGCGGCAGGTACGTTGGTAAAGCCCCCGGTAGGATCGCCCGGATCGATATAGGTATGCACCCATCCCGCCGGGTCTGCGGCACGGGTGCGCACCCGGTTTACGTAATCTTCCGCCTGCTGCAGGTTGCCGGTTTCAACAGCAATTTCAGCGCCCCATAGCAGCACATCGGCAAAGCGGATGGCATTGTAGCTGTTACTGGTAGACTGGTTGGCTGCCCAGCCGTCGAAAGCCTCGGTGGTGGCGTCTTTTTGCGCCTGGTAATAGGAAGTTTTTATTGACACATATGGCCCCTGGCCATGCTGGTCGCTTATCCAGACGCCGCCCGGCATAATGCCCCAATCCAGGTAAGGGATACCGCGGCGGCCAACGCTCCAGTCCAGGCGCGCATCAATGGTTTCGGTGCTTGGCGTAAAAGCATCCGACGAAGCCAGGCCCTCGTCATTCTTCAGGTCTGAATTGTTGTAGGTATCCAGCAGCGGCAACCCGGTGGTCGGGTCAGTTCTGAAGGCGTTTACGAAACTGAACGATGGCTGAAAAAAACCACAGCAGGACGCCGGGGATGACGACGCCGGGAAATTCAGCATGTCACCGGGATTGCCGTCATACCCGTTGGAGCCGTCGTGCACGTACGACTCAACGACAAACACGCCTTCAGGCCCATTTTTGGTGGATGCGTTAAAGTTATCGGCATAATGCACCAGGTTATATTTTGCCCCGCTTGAAGTTTGGCCGTTATTGATCAGGTCGGTTACCAGCGGCTGGGCCTGGCTGTATTTATGGTCAAATAACAGCGTTTTTACCAGGAAAGCTTGTGCTGCGTATTTATTGGCCCGTCCGGGGGCCGCCTGTGTAGCCGGTAAACCGTCTATGCCGGCGGTAAAGTCGGCCTCTATCTTGTCCCAAATTGGTCCGGGATTACTCACCTGGCTGTAGCCGTTGTTGTAAGGGGCAGTTTCATCTATATAAGGCGCGTTGTGCCATAGCTTGGCCAGCTCCAGTTCAAAAAAACCGCGCAGAAACCGGGCTTCAGCCTTAATTTCGGCAGCGTCCGATGCGCTCAGGGAACCGTCTTTTATAAGCGGCAACTCGTTGATCACCGCATTGGCATGGTGCAGGCCATACATAACGGCGTTCCACTTTCCGGCAAGGTAATCATTCGCCGGCACGTAGTCATAGGCTTCAAAATTATACAGGTCGTTTTGGTCGCTGGAGTTGGAGCCCTTATGAGCATCGCCGCCGGCGACACTGCCATATATCCAGTTATCAGGCCCATCACCCCAGGGTGAGCCGGGTTCGCCGGCGTATACGCCCCTAAGTGCCGCATAAGTGCGGGCCAGCAAGTCGAGCGCGCCGGTTTGGGTAGCGGGTACTGAACTGTTTAATGAATCGGCTGAAGGACCTTTATTATGCTGGCTGGGGCCTTTTTTGCAGGACGTGCCAGCCAATGCAACCATTGTCAGGAGTGCAAAGGTGACTATCTGTTTCATAATCCAGGTGAATAAGTGGCTGCAATTTAAGTATTACGCAGCTAATTATCAAATCATTACGCATAAAAGTGCGGAAGCCCGGAAATTTAAAAGTCACAAAGAAGAAGCGCGGAAAGAATATAATATGCGGTGCTCTTTACTTCGGACTTTCGGACTTTCCTGACTTCTGACCACTCTGCTTCCGCAATGCGCGGAGAAATTATTTTGCCGCAGATTTTTGTCTCATGCTTCACTTCATTACATTTGGCGATTAAAATGAATTAAATGACCAAAGTGTATGTCGGCGGCTTTAAGCACAGTCTGGATGAAATAGAATTGGCGAAACTGTTTATGCCATTTGGACAGGTTAGCACCATAAAGATGGTTCGTGATAAAAAAACGCGAATATCCAAAGGCTGTGCCTTTATCGAAATGGTTGACCAGGCCGCCGCTGAAGCGGCAACTGAAAGTTTGAACGGCAGGCAAATCGGCAATCGTCAGCTAAAGGTCTCGATCCCTGAAGTAGCGGCCGATAAACCGGCCGGTGTGCAAGGCATGTCTTCTATCGATTCTCCAGCGGTTAAATACGTGAAAATTGGAAGGCCCGGCGACCCTGTAAAAAGTAAAAGGCCCCGCAGGACGTTTTAAAGAATTTCGGATTTTTCGCTTCGCTCAAGAGGCAGTTTCGGATGTTCGATTTCGGATTTGATATTTGTTTTTCCGTCCCCGTAGGGTCTCTCGATCCGCGTTGCGAGACGGAGACGACAGTGCGGAAAAAAATAAATCCGAAATAGAACATCCGACATCCGAAATCAAGAACGATTCTAAATAACATTAATCGCTTGCAATAAAAATTATTAGCTTTGCGTTTCGTATTTTTGCAAGCCGTAAGAATAAGGTACGACACTTCGATGAAAAAGAGTTCGATTTTTGGTTTGATTGTTATAGGGATTGCGATTGCTGTGATCGTGGTGATCTATGCGGGGGCGAGTACTTACGGTTCGTTCACCGACGCCCGTAAAACCGAAAGCGTTCTGCGCGTAGTGGGACACCTGGACAAGCAAAAGGAGCTTTATTATGATGCCGCCAAAGATGCCAATTACTTTTCTTTTTATGTGAAAGACAGTAAAGGCGAAGAGTGCAAAGTAGTCTTCATGGGTACAGAGCCGCAGGACTTTCAAAAATCGGAACAGATCGTCCTGACCGGGCAAATGGTTGGCAGCGAATTTCATGCATCCGAGATACTGATGAAATGCCCTTCGAAATACACCAAAGACAAATTAGACGTTACAGACGTCAGGGCTAAATCAGCCAGCATATAAGCATCAATTTAATGAACAAAGCTTTCCAGGGCGAACACCTTTTACCCGGCCACCTTGGCCAGTTTTTTGTGATCCTTTCATTCGGCGGCGCGCTCTTATCAACCCTGAGTTACTACTTCGCTACAACAAACAAAGATGCCCTGGACAGCTCATGGCAGCGCATGGGGCGCTGGGGATTTTATATCAACTCCCTTTCTATAATAGGCGTTTGCGCCAGCTTGTTTTATATTGTTTACAACCATTATTTCGAATACCATTACGCCTGGTCCTATACGTCTAAAGAGCTGCCGGTATATTACCTGGTATCGGGTTTCTGGAACGGGCAGGAGGGCGGCTTTTTGCTATGGACCTTTTGGCAGGCTGTTTTGGGTAATATTTTGATCTGGAGGGCAAAGTCGTGGGAAAAGCCGGTGATGACTGTGGTTGCCTTTTCGCAGCTCTGGCTGGCCTCGATGTTATTGGGGATCGAGATTTTTGGAGCCAAAATCGGCAGTTCTCCATTTTTGTTATTAAGAAAAGCAATTGAGGCGCCGATTTTCTCGCAGCCTAACTACCTATCGTTTATTAAAGACGGCCAGGGGATGAACCCGCTGCTGCAAAACTACTGGATGGTGATCCACCCGCCAACGCTGTTCCTGGGGCTTGCTTCGGTTGTAGTGCCTTTTGCGTATGCCTTCGCCGGTTTATGGCAAAAAAGATATAAAGAATGGATAACGCCAGCCATTCCGTACGCCTTGTTTGCGTGTATGATATTGGGCACCGGTGTGGTGATGGGGTCGCTTTGGGCATATGAGTCCTTAAATTTTGGCGGCTTCTGGGCCTGGGACCCGGTGGAAAATGCTTCTATCTTTCCGTGGCTGATATTAGTCGGCGGCCTGCATGTACTTATCGTTTATAAAAACTCCGGGCATAGTTACTTCACGGCTGTTTTCCTGGTTTTGGCGAGTTTTATCATGGTGCTTTACCAGTCATTCCTGGCGCGAAGCGGCATACTTGGCGAAACTTCGGTGCATTCCTTTGTCGATAATGGCCTCTTTTGGCACCTGGTGGCGTTTATCCTGGTGTTTTTGGGTTTGGCGATATACCTGATCGTTACGCGCTACAAGGAAATGCCCATCAGCAAAAAAGATGAAGAGACTTATTCGCGCGAGTTCTGGATGTTTGTTGGCGCGATATTCCTGGGCCTGTCATGTTTTCATTTAGTACTGGTGACCTCCATCCCGGTTTGGAACAGGATATTCGGCACCAAAGTTGCACCGCCAACAGACCTGGTTTCACATTACAATATTATACAGGCTTCGTTCGCTATGGTCATCACGGTACTGACAGGCTTTAGTCAATTCCTGAAATATAAAAAGACTGACACGACCAAATTCTTTATTTCGACATTGGTTTACCTGGCAGTTGCGCTGTTGATCACGGTGCCGGTGGTTTATTTCAGCGGGCTTTATAAACTGCATTTTGTTTTCCAGCTGGTTATGCTGGGCTGTGTGTATACATTGCTCGTCAATGGAAAAATACTGATCGATGCGCTTAAAGGGAAGTTTAAGCTGGCGGGATCAGCCGTTGCGCACGTTGGTTTTGGATTGATGCTGGCCGGCGCCATTATAGCAGCGGGCACGCGTGGCCTGGTTTCTGTGAATGAAAGCGGCACCGTCGCGATAGCTGGTTTTGATAAATCGGCCCAGGGCAACAAGATATCCGGCGATTCGCACGAGAATATGATGATCTACAAAAACGAGCCGGTTAAGATGGGGCCTTACTTAGTTACCTATGCAGGCGACTCGACATCGTTGCCTGATCATTTTTATAAGATCGATTACCGGCGTTATGATGATAAGGGCAAGATGATTGAAAGCTTTGAGCTGAAACCGAAAGTGCAGCTGAGTGACAAAATGGGTATGACGTCTTCGCCCGATACCAAACATTACCTTACGCACGACCTTTATACGCACATTACAGCCCTGCCACAGCCAAAAGAACCTGCCTCTGCTGATGGACAAGCAGCAGCGGTTCATGGCGACGAAAATGATGATAAAAACTACGATCCGCCTATTTCGCATGAGATCGCCATCGGCGACACCATCCGGTTCAGGGAAGGCTATATGGTTTTGCGTGCGCTTAAAAAGGAAACCGCTATTCAAAACATCCCTATTACAGATAGCGACGTGGCCATAGGCGCAAAAATCGACATCGTTTCGAATAATAAAAACTACAGCGCCGAGCCGGTTTACATGATACGGGGTAAAAACGTTTTTGATTTTTCGCGCACCGTTGACGAAGCGGGCCTGAAATTAAGATTGACAAAGATCATCCCCGAAAAGAACAAAGTGGAGATTACCGTTTACCAGCAGCCCGAGAACAAAAAGCCGTGGGTAGTGATGCGCGCGCTTGATTTTCCGTTTATCAATTTACTTTGGTCGGGCACCCTGATTATGATCTTAGGGTTTTTGCTATCGATTTTCCGCAGAAATAAAGAGATAAAGCCGGTATAGTGACTTTCTTAATTTATTTAACTTTGAGCCAACTACAGGATTATTCTTCTATATAACCAAAGTTTTTTTTACCACTGAGCGCACAAAGGAAAAACACGGAGAACACAAAGCCTTAATAGTTTGTAATTTTTTTCTCTGTGCCTTCTCAGCGTCCACCAATTTGGCGGATATATTTTTTGCCAGTTATTTTGACCGAGACATAAGGCGCTTATTTCAGACTATCAACTATAAACTTTATCAGCTATTTCATATCCCTTAAAACAAAAAGTACCTTCCTTGTTGTATATTTGGGAAACCAATAAGTAGTCCCTTATTTTTCCTGTTAAATATGAAAAAGCTGCTCCTCATATTCTTTACCCTGTTTATTTCGTCGGCGTTTGCTGCTGACGAGCCAAAAACATTACCCATCGGTTCTGCCGCGCCGGATTTTAGCCTGCCGGGTGTAGATGGCAAAACGTATACGCTGGAATCCTTTAAAAATGCAAAGGTGCTGGTGATTATTTTTATGTGTAACCATTGCCCCACATCGCAGGCCTACGAAGGCCGGGTTAAAAAATTGACCATTGATTACGCATCAAAAGGGGTAAGCGTGGTGGCCATCAACCCCAATAATCCATCCTCGCTAAGGCTTGATGAGTTGGGTTATAGCGATGTTGGCGATTCCTTTGATGAGATGAAGATCAGGGCCAAAGACAAGAGCTTTAATTTTCCTTATTTATACGACGGCACCACAGAGGTTACGTCCCGCAAGTTCGGTCCGGTTTGCACGCCGCATGTTTTCATCTTCGACAAGGACAGGAAGTTGCGCTACGAAGGCAGGGTGGATGATACCGAAAACCCGGCCAAAACACCGCATAGCCTTGACGCCCGCAACGCCATCGATGCTATTTTGGATGGTAAGCCGGTGCTGGTTACCGATACCAAAGTATTCGGCTGCTCGATAAAATGGGCCGAAAAGAGTGTTTGGATAGAAAAGGCTAAGGTACAATGGGCAAAGGAACCTGTAAACCTGGATAGCATTGATGATAAAGGAATAAAGGAGTTACTAAAAAACACTTCGGATAAATTGAGGCTGATAAACGTGTGGGCAACCTGGTGCGGGCCATGTGTGGAGGAGTTCCCGGAATTTGTGACCATGAACCACATGTACCGCGACCGTGGTTTTGAATTTGTAAGCATCAGCGCGGACGACCCGTCGAGGAAAGGCCAGGCGCTCAAGTTTTTGCAGCGTGAAGAGGCGTCGGGTCCAAACTACATTTTTACTACCGACGACAAATATAAACTGATCGAAGCAGTGGACCCGAAATGGGAAGGAGCGCTGCCCTATACTATCCTGGTTGAGCCCGGTGGAAAAGTGGTGTACGCTCACCAGGGGATAATCGATCCGGAAGAATTGAAGAAGATCATTTTTAATGACCCGATGATCGGCAGGATTTATAAAGAGTAATTATGAATGCGATAAACGAAATTGCTGCAAGGTTATCGTCGCTTTGTGAAAAGCAGGAGTTTTTGCAGGCTTATGAGGAACTGTTCTCGGAGCATGCGGAGAGTATCGATCCCATGAACAAAAATGTGCCGATTTCCGGTCTTGCTGCTTTAATGGAACGGGAACGGCAGTTTTTAGAAAACACGGAGATCCACGATGTGAAAGTGGCCGGCCCATCCTTTGCGGGGAACTATTTTAGTGTTACCATGTCTTTGGATTTTACCCCAAAAGGACAGGAACGCCGGAAAGTGGAGGAGTTGTGTGTTTATAAAGTGGAGTACGGGAAGATTGTGAGCCAGCAGTTCTTTGTTTGATTTCATCGATTATGTTTTTGGGGCCCCGATAGCTATCGGGAACACCGATTGTTTTTTGATTACACCGATTAGAAATGCTAAATAAACTTATGATTAGAAAACTACTCCTTTCGGCATTGTCCACTATCGCTGCTTGGGGGTCTTTGTATGCCCAGGATGTGCCCGGTGCGGTGATATTTCATATTTATTCAAGTCACACCTCATTTCCGGACAGCGGCCGGATGCACGGTCATTTGTACGACAGTGTTTTATACACTACAGCTGAACATTATAATGACAGCACTGTGCTGATCATCGCGCCAAAAAATCTGGACGCAAAGAAAAAGGTGGATATGGTCTTTTGGTTCCATGGCTGGCGTAACAACGTTGACACTGCCGCTGCTTTTTACGAGCTTACCAAACAATTTATTGAATCGAAACGGAATGCGGTTTTGGTACTGGCAGAGGCGGCGAGAAATTCACCCGACAGCTATGGCGGAAAGCTGGAGCGACCCGGAGATTTTAAAGCATTGGTAGCTGATGTGATGAAAGGTTTAACAGATAAAGGGCTGGTTTCAAAAGGCTGTCAACCGGGCCATATTTTGCTGGGCGGTCACAGCGGCGCATACGAAGTGATGGCCATGATCATCAAAAACGGAGGCATGCCTATTGATGAAGCCATGCTTTTTGATTCGCTTTATGGCAAAACCGAAATATTTATGGATTGGATAAAGGCGGATAAAAGTCATCGTTTTATCCACTTGTATACCGATCATGGTGGTACTTTGGAAGAAAGCAAGCATATGAACCAGTTACTCGATAGCGCCGGTATTAAATATTTTATGGTGGAGGAGAAAGACCTGAAGCCTGAAATGTACGACAGCTATCCGTTGATCTACGTCCATACCCTTAAACAGCATAATGATATCGTAAACCAGGATAATTTCAGGTTAATGCTGGAAAATACACCGTTTTTGAAACCATTGATGTAAAGTAACTCCGCTGTAGACGCAATACGTATATGTTTAGGGACTGACAATTCCAATATAGCAAATTGCATATAGCTGGTAATGTGGTGGTTATGATAACTCCCCTCTTGAGAGGGGGAGCGACGGAATTGTGTTGTGGCGGGGGTGTGTTAACCGACATGCTCGCTAACACACCCCTCCACCCCTCTCAATAGGGGAATCGCACGGCCCGCCGCTTTCGGTAACCCTTTTCACATTTTTTCAATCGCTAAACACATACCGCAATATTTTGCGTCCCGGAGAGAAATATCAGAATTTTACCCTCGCCGCAATTGTTGGATAAACCTCAAATAAGTTTTGAGGAATGATCACATGATAATACATGATAAATTTTGAGCCGAGCGACAAACCGCCTTTTACTTTAAACCAAACCTGTGGTTCGCCAAAAAAGGAAACTGTTTTTCCCTTTAAATTTTGCGTCGCCATATCACCCTGGTTGCGGTTTAAGGTATACAGTTCAAAGTCACCGGCAAATTCCACCTTATAGTTCCAGAAGCCTTTGCCCCAATAAAAGGAAAGCATCAGGTCGTTACTGGGCTTTTTGAGGATATTGTAGTTATAAAATATCTCAGCATTAAAATAGGCGCCTTTCCACTGAAAAGGATAGCTTGGCCCGATTGAAAAGCAATTATTGATATAATAACTATATTGGGCAGGGTTAGTAACGCCCAGGCCGCCGCTGTATTGGACGGCAGCAAATATTTTTGGCCGCCACATGCGAAATGTTTGCGAAACCTGTATAAAGGATTTGCCGATGTTGTCCTGGTCACCCTCCAGGTCGTCTTCTATTTTCATAAAAAACGAGCCCGGTTTAACGAAAGATGAAGTGGAATCCATCGCCTTAAAATATTCAAAATAAAGCGTCGGGAAATTTTGTGAATAATGCAGCGGGTCGATGCTGTGCCTGAAATCGTAATGCAATTGCAGGTTTTGCGCAAATAATCGGCCGGAGAGACTTAGAATGATCAATAAGACAAGATATTTCATTATTATCGCTTAAAAATTAAAAACCAGGTTAATGCTCCCTTTCGGGCGCTGATACAAAGGTCAGGGAAGGCTTATTTGGCGGGCGGAATTGCAGCGTAAACCTGGCGTAAAACTGATTTTGGTGCGATACGATTGATTTTTGCTGTTTATGGATGAATTGGATCTTTTGGCTTTTGCCGCCCTATTTGCCGAGGCATATCAAAAATGCTTTGCGCTGGCGTTTGTAAGGCCTGTGACCGAAACCGAGGCTAAGATATTTTGCAATAAAATCCTCGACCAAACCGGCTTGTCGGTAGGATGGAAGAGCGTTAAGAATTATTCCATTTTTCTTTTAGACGGCACGGCAAGCAGGCAGGAAAACCCTTCGGTGGCAACGCTGGATACTTTGGCACGATATGTTTTAGGCGCACCATATACAACCGAGATACAACGAAAAAACGATGAAAGCCACTATCCTTATTGGTTTATGTACCGCGAGAAGTTTGCCGCTAATAGGAAAAATGGTAAAACGAAACCGACTGTTCTGTCCCGGTCACTTTTACTAATGGTGCTTGCGGTAATTGCTACGGTCATTATTTATAGTTTGTTCTTCAGCAATAAACCTGCCGCGGATTTCACCGATGACTTTCATCACCTGGATGAAAATACCATGGCCGCAAACGGATGGTACGTTAAATCGAAAGACCCGGCATATTGGAGCAGGAGGGGTGACGCGGCAGGGCGTCTCACCCTGTTTACCTTAAGAGGTGACACCTGGCCCAACCCTTCGGCAAAACCTGGTATAAAAAATTTGCTTTTGCGGGACATAACCGGAGATTGTTTTACAGCAGAGGTGCACTTGGATGATTTCGTTCCCGCGCAGGAATGGCAACAGGCAGGTATTTTGATACTGGAGGACACTGTTTTTACCGGAAAAAGTATTCGGCTCTCCCTGGCATATAACGACAATTTTGGCGGCAGCAAAATGCCAAACGAAATATATGTGCAGGTGATCACTTCCCTGGGCAATGGCTTTGGTAAACCAGAAGAGCTGGCTCACAGAACACTTTTCCATTTGGATTCGCTAAGAAATAACACGGAGCTAATGAAGAATCTACTGAACTCTGCACTGCGTATTGAAAAGCATGGCAGCCGGTTTCGTTTTCTTTATTCAGGAGGGGCCGGCGAGAATGGCGCGTTCCGGGAAATCGCCAGCCAGGAATTTGATATCAAACCAAAATACATAGGCATTTTTGCTATCAAAGGATTCACCAATTCGGAAACCGTACCGGTGCGGTTTAAGCTTTTCAAGCTGACCGCCGACAAGTGCAATTGACGAATGATTTTGGCATGAGGCCATGGAAATCGATTTCTAATACAAATTATTACATATTAATTAAACTTGCCATCGCCCGGTCAAAAATATACGTAGTTTTACGTATTAAAAACGAGGAAATTACGACATCCTTGTTGCTATTTTAGTCTTAATTTTATCCTAACCTGATTAAATTGACAAGATTAATATGGCTGTACGCATAATTTGCATTAAAAAGGATGAGGGGGAATACGAAAACCCCTATATCGCGATTGACTACCTGGAGTGGATAAACGAACGCATTAATGTAAAGGGTATTACCGACCGTACCAAGATACACGACTGGATAAAAGAGGAGAACGGCGAGGCCTATATTATTGACAAAAACGGGAACAAGCTTTACCTTTTGCCCGCTATCAGCCCCAAGGGAAACAAATATGTTAAGACGGTGACCGATGAATCGGCCGACGACTCGTTATTATTATTGCCAACCTGTGTGTAACGGGAGGATGGCATCCGATGGTCCCGACTTATTTTTTGCCCCAGTTTTTAAATGGATTTTTCGCCAGCTTTGAGTTATAATACCTGTTATCATGGCTCACTTCGCTGGTAATCCACGCGGGTTTTTCAAATTCTTCGTTTTCGCTTTTCAACTCGATCTCGGCCATTATAAGCCCTTCGTTATCGCCCAGAAATTCATCAATTTCCCACAATTTGCCTGCGAATTTTATTTTGTAGCGAATTTTTTCCACCGATGATCCTGCAAACCCTTTGATTAATTCCGCCGCATCGGCAGCCGGTATTTTGTACTCGAACTCTTTACGGGTAATGCCCGAACTGGAGCCTTTGATGGTAATGAATCCTTTTGAACCGGCAAGACGTATCCGGATGGTGCAACTTAATCCATCAAGAAGATAACCCTGGTGATAATGCGTGCCGGCCGCTTTTTTAAGATTTCGCCATTTTTCATGGTCGACGAGGAATTTCCGTTCAATCTCAACACCCATTGCTCAGGTTTTAATTGTATTATCGATCGTAGTAGCTTTCTTCAAAAAATCTTCCGACAGCGTCGTAATCTTGCGTTTAACGCCCGAGTTAACCCGTTTTATTTTTGAAACAATCGGTTTATCGTTTAGCTCGGGCAATGAAAAAAGTTGTTCTGCCAAAAGGTTATCGTGCCACTTGCCGATGGTTTCCTGCAGTTTATCCAGGTAATCCACGTTAAACGGGATTTTACCATCCAGCGCATGCCCGGCCAGCTTATGGTTGTAAACCAATATTTTTATCAGTTTGCGGTTGGTATGCATATCCTCCGTAAAGCCCGAAACGGTGAAATTGCTCGCTATTTGCTCCAATTGATTTTTGTAATAGGCGGCTATCTGGCTGTCAACCACTTTGGGCAATTGCTTTTTCAGTTTCTTATGAGCGGTTTTTATATCCTTTATAAATTCATCGCCCATGCTGCGGAATTCATTAGTGCCGTCTTCAATAATTTTTTGCTGACTGGTTTCAAAACGCTCATTTTTCAACTTGTACCGTTCGCTTAGTTCCAGGTTGGTATGCGCATCACGGATGTTGCCGGCATGTTTAAATATTTTCCTTACAGGTTTAAAGTTTTTCAGCAGGCCATTTTCGTTCGAGGTGTTTTCAAACAAAAGCAGCATCGCCCTTAGCTTTTTGATCTGCACCCTGAATTTATGCAACTCTTCCTGGTCGCCCGTTTCCAGGAATGCTTTTAAACGGGTGTTCATTTCCGTCCAGTCTTTATCCAGGTATTTTGCTTCCTCTTTTTTCTTCATATAGGTAGAAAGTAATGATAACGGTTTCACAATGCCGGCAAAACATTACCGGAGTATAAACTTAGCAAATATTTTTTTACCCGGCAATTTGCCGGACGGTTTAGCCAGGGGGGACGCATTAAAATAGCTTTGGGCTTATTTGCCATGTAAAGCTTATATTTTTAACCACGAAGGGCGCAAAGATTTCGCAAAGAGCAGAAAGCTAAGCACTTTGCGACCTTCGCGGTTTTCTCTTTGAGTCCTTTGCGGTTAAGCTTATACATCATAAAAGTAAAAGGTAATTTATTCAGGATAATTCTATCAAAATAATTTTTAATGCGTCTGCCCTGTAGGTTTAGCAAGGAATAGCATTTATGACCCCGGCAGGTAAATGCTGTAGCGGCGAAAGTGAACGTCACTAACTTAAGTGTTCACGAAATTCTTCAAAAACGTGACAATTTTGAGAATTTAAAATTTCAACCTGCTAAAAACCAATGCTTTTCGTGGCTGTTTAGATGGTGTGTGTGTGCGAAACTTGAACACTTGAACCCCGTGTGTACGGGGTTTGAAGGCTGTTTGTTTGGCAAAAGCCTGGTTAATTTTAAACGCGGTCTGGAGCAGGGTTTATGCGCGGTCATAGTCCGGCCGCCAGTTTTTGATGGCTTGTTTTATTTCCCTTGGGGATAGCCCTTCGCGTACCGCGCGGTCGGCTAAAACCAAAAACTCATCATCCGGCGCAAAACGCAGGGCGATGACCTGGCCCTTGGTAAGCTTACTGTCGAGCGCCTTGCGGGCAAGGATGTAAAATCTGAGGCCTTCTTCGGCGCGGATGGCCCTGTCCTGCACGGTAACCGCAAATTGCCGGGTATACCAAAAAGCAAAACACCGCACATAAAAAGCAAGGCGATCAGGATTGATTCGAGCACCATGTCGTGTGAAGCTATTTGCAGGTAGACGTTAACCAAAGAAGCTATTGTGCCTATTACAAGGAAGGATCCGAGCAGAACATGGAAGCCTGGTACCACACGCGTGTGATTTGTAAAATTTTGAATTTTCATAACTATTTAAATTAGTGCAATATAGCACATTGACGTTGCCTCAACATGTTCTAAGTAAAAAATTATGAGAACAATAACGCATACTTAGCGTTAGTATTTTTAATTAAAAATTAATGCTTATGAACAATACAGCAATTTCGATTGAAAGAACGGTTACCATTGGCGGTGATTTAACCGTTAACAGGATGGGTTATGGCGCCATGCGTATTACCGGCAAAGGCATATGGGGCCCCCCGAAGGACGAAGACGAAGCGATCCGCGTATTAAAACGGGCAGTGGAGCTCGGCGTGAATTTTATTGACACCGCCGACAGCTATGGCCCCTTTGTTTCGGAAGAATTGATCGCGCAGGCGCTTTACCCATACCTAAGCGACCTGGTGATTGCAACAAAAGGAGGTTTGGAACGAACCGGCCCGGACGAATGGCCCATAGATGCAAGCCCCGGCCACCTGCAAAGGGCGCTGGAAGGCAGCCTTAGACGATTAAAGCTTGAGCAGATACAATTATATCAGCTGCACCGAATAGACAAGGTGGTGCCCGCTGAAAAGAGTTTCGCGTTTTTGCAGCGCGCACAGGAAGAAGGCAAAATTAAACATATCGGTCTTTCAGAAGTGGACGTCGATGCGATAAAACAGGCGCAGGAATTTTTTGACGTAGTATCGGTCCAAAATATGTACAGTGTTGATAACCGCAAGTGGGAGCATGTACTGCAGTACTGCAAGGCCCATAACATTGTATTCATTCCATGGTTTCCACTTAACGCAGGCAATGTATCGGGCCAGGAGAAACTGAAGCAGATAGCAGAACGCGATGGTGTTACCGTTCACCAGGTTGCGTTGAGTTGGCTGCTCGGGCACTCGGATAATATTTTACTCATCCCGGGCACATCAAGTGTAAAGCACCTGGAAGAAAATATCGCGGCAGGTTCAATTGAACTTTCTGATGATGACGTCCGCGAATTGAACAGCATTGCGGCCCAGTAAGCATTTACAAGGGTTTGAACGACATCAAGGATTAATGAAAATGATTGAATTTTTAAACCTTTTTTATAGAAGATGGTCAAACCCCAAAATCCCCTATTAAACCAAATTAGTTATGAAGAGATTTAGATTTTCCATCCTGATCATGTTGTTGCTGGGTGCGGCGGCATGTAAAAAGTCGGTGAACACAATGTCCAATCCCACCGTTAACGGCAATGTTACAACTGACGACGCAGCCGACATGGTTGCCGGCTCACTTTCCATGAATTCAAACGGTATTGCAAACGTGGCGTCCGATGTAACGCTTAATGCCACCGTGATGTTCGGCGACCGTGACCATCTTAAATGCGGCACCACACGGTCTGATACCATTTCAAGGCAGAGCAGTCCGGGTGCTCCATGGACGTATAGTTACAAATTAACCTACAATTTTATGGTTGACTGTAACAGCAGCAGCGTGCCCGACAGCCTATCGAGCAATTTAACCTATAGTGGTTCGTTTAGCGGCCCCAATATGTCAAGCACAAACTCCGGTAGCTCTATTTTTGGAGTTGGTGGTTTGCTGCCAACTGACACTGCCTTTGTGATCAACGGTGAATATAAGCGAGCCGGTTCATTCAGCTCAAAGATCGATACGGCACACAACGGCAGCAGCAATATTGATATCGTCGTCAGCGGGCTTTTGGTAAAAAAACACACCCACATGATTGAAGGCGGTACGGCAACATTTACAATAACCGGAACGGGGCGCAAAGGCAGCTTTAGCTTCACCGGCACTATAGTATTTAATAACGATGGCACAGCTACCTTAACGGTAAATGGCACCGTTTATACGATTAACCTTGAAACCGGAGATCGGCACAGGCGGTAGTTACCAACAAATGAAAAAAAGAGATAGCTTTTAAATTAATCAGCTGTCGATAAACAAAAGACCCGAGCGCCAGGTGCGCCGGGTTTTTTGTTTGTTAAAATTATTGTTAGTTCCCTGGAAATGATAAGGAACTTGCTTAAAACGGCTATGTCTTTTACTATTTTGTGGCGGGATTTGTAGCAACCATGTGTTAAAATCGCCTTGTTTTATTAAAATTTGCAATACGGCCCAGGTAATTATAAGAGAAAAAGATAAAATAAATGTAAAAATTACATTTTTTCGTAATATTTGCGCCCGAAACCAGTTTAATAAATTAATAATGAAGCAATCCCTGCAGCAGGAATTTAAGGAAAGATATCATAAAGAAGCCAAAAAAGTTTATTTCTCACCCGGCCGTGTAAACCTGATCGGGGAACATATTGACTATAACGGCGGGCTTGTTATGCCCTGTGCAATTACTTTCGGCACTTATTTGTTGGTGTCGCCAAATGACGAAAATATATTTCGTTTCCGAAGCCTGAATTTTGAAGACACGCTGGATGTTCCCTTGCAGGATGATTATGCCAAAACCGGCGAAAAGTGGTTTAATTACCCTTTAGGCGTTATTGAGTATTTTTTGAAAGACGGTCACCAGCTGCGTGGACTGGACATGCTTTTTTATGGCGACATACCCATAAGCTCAGGCTTATCATCGTCGGCTTCTATCGAAGTGGTTACTTCTTACGCATTAAATGATCTGCTGAATGCCGGGTATAGCAAACTGGACCTCGTGAAGCTCTCTAAATCAGTTGAGAATAATTTTATCGGCGTAAACTGCGGGATAATGGACCAGTTTGCTGTAGCGTTTGGTGAAAAAAATAAAGCGTTAATGCTGAACTGCGATACGCTTGCTTATGAGGCAGTTGACAGTAACCTGGGCGATTACGTCCTTGCGATCATCAATACTAATAAACCGCGGAAGCTGGCTGAATCAAAATATAACGAGCGTGTGCGGGAATGCCAGGCAGCGCTATCCGCCCTGCAGGTTGAGCTGGACATTAATTATTTGTGCGACATAGATACAACGACTTTTGATCAGCATAAACATTTGATAACTGACCAAACAATTTATAAACGCGCAAAACACGTGGTTGAAGAAAATGACCGGGTAAAACTCGCCGCCAAGGCGCTTAGCGAAAATAACCTGGCTGAATTTGGCAGGCTGATGTACGCCTCGCATGATTCATTGCGCGATTTGTACGAAGTAAGCGGCAAAGAATTGGATACCATAGAGGAATATGGAAAAACCGATCCTAATGTAGCGGGCTCACGTATGACGGGTGCGGGCTTTGGTGGCTGCGCCATTGCATTGGTAAAAGAGGAAGCTTTTGAAAGCTACAGCGAAGCTGTTATTGCCTATTATACTGCAAAAATCGGGTATGCGCCGTCGGTATATAAGTCCCTCATCGGGAATGGGGTAGGGGTTTTGTAAGAAGTTAGCAGTTTGCAGTGGCAGTTTGCAGTTTTTTTTCGAAAAGTCGGACACGCTCACCTTTCTCCTTTAACCTTTAACCTTTAACCTTTAACCTTGCTATGAGAAAACTAAAACTCGATGAGCTTAACCGTGCTTCAGTGGCTGAATTTAAGGCTCTTGAAAAATTCCCGGTAGTGGTGGTGCTGGATAATGTCCGGAGCATGCACAATGTCGGCTCTGTTTTCCGTACTGCGGATGGCTTTGCTGTCGAACATATTTACCTGTGCGGTATTACGGCACAGCCTCCCCATCGCGAAATTGAAAAAACCGCGCTGGGAGCTACCCAATCTGTCAGTTGGAGTTATTACGGGAATGTATTGGATGCCGTTAATGATCTTCGTTCGCAAGGCTATTATATTATCGCCATCGAGCAGGCTGAAGACAGCATCATGCTACAAAACTTTCCTGTCGCACCCAGCGAAAAATACGCATTAATATTTGGCAACGAGGTAAATGGCGTAACGCAAGAGGTGATGAATAATATTGATGCTTGTATTGAAATACCCCAATTCGGAACGAAGCACTCGTTTAATATCGTCGTCTCCGCCGGAATAGTTTTGTGGGATTTTTTCTCGAAGATGTCTGGTGGTTCATAGTTCATAGCCACCCGGGCAGCTACCGTGAACTATGAACTATCAACTATAAGCTTATAAATGAATCACCTCGCCATAAGCATCAGCAGCCGCTTCCATAACGGCTTCGCTCATGGTTGGGTGGGGGTGGATAGATTTTATAATTTCGTGCCCGGTTGCTTCCAGTTTACGTGCGGTAACGCACTCGGCCAGCATTTCGGTAACGTTGTGGCCAAGCATATGAGCGCCTAAAAATTCGCCGTATTTGGCGTCGAATATCAGTTTAACAAAGCCGTCCTTTGCACCTGCTGCGCTGGCTTTACCGGATGCTGAATAAGGGAACTTGCCAACTTTAATCTCATAACCGGCTTCTTTTGCGGCCTTTTCGGTATAACCGACTGAAGCAACTTCAGGTGAGCAATAAGTACATCCCGGTATATTATTGTAGTCGATCGGCTCAGGGTTAAGACCGGCTATCTTTTCCACACAGGTAATCCCTTCCGCCGATGCAACGTGCGCAAGCGCTTGTCCTTTTACAATATCGCCTATCGCGTAAACGCCTTCCACATTAGTGCGGTAAAAGTCGTCAACCACCACTTTACCTTTGTCGGTTTTTACTCCGGTTTCTTCCAGGCCGATGCCTTCCAGGTTCGTGGTAATGCCCACGGCAGACAATACGATCTCCGCTTCCAGCGTGTCGGTTCCTGCGGCTGTTTTAACCTGTACCTTGCAAAGATCTCCGCTGGTATCAACCGACTCAACATTTGAGCTGGTCATGATATTGATGCCCTGTTTTTTAAGGATGCGTGCCAATTGTTTCGACACCTCTTCGTCCTCCAGCGGTACAATATTATCAAGGAATTCAACAACGGTAACTTTGGTTCCTATCGCGTTATAAAAATAAGCAAACTCAATCCCAATAGCGCCTGATCCAACCACAACCAGCGATTCCGGCTTTTTAGGCAACACCATTGCCTGGCGGTAGCCGATAACTTTTTTACCATCCTGTTTCAAATTTGGCAATTCGCGGGAACGGCAGCCGGTGGCCAGGATAATATGTTTGGCTGAATACTCCTTTTTTTCGCCTGTTGCTGCCGTAACTTCAACAACGCCTTTGCCCTTCAACTTTCCGAAACCGGACAGCACGTCGATCTTGTTTTTTCTCATCAAAAACTGAACGCCTTTGCTCATACCGTCGGCAACAGTGCGGCTTCGTTTTATTACTGAATCAAAATCCACGGCGCTTTCACCCACTTTTATACCGTAATCGGCGGCGTGGTTTATATATTCAAATACTTCAGCACTTTTTAAAAGCGCCTTTGTAGGGATACAGCCCCAGTTAAGGCAAACCCCGCCGAGTGACTCTTTTTCAACTATAGCAGTTTTTAAGCCCAACTGCGAAGCACGGATGGCAGCAACGTAGCCGCCCGGACCTGAACCTATTACTATTAGATCGTAATTCATATTGTGGTGGTATATGTTTTAATTTAGTATATCGATTTTTTGCCTCCCGGCCAAACCAATTAAAGGCCTTCTAAACCGTCTGATTTTAACGTGACAGCCAGGTTATCGGCAATAGATTTTGCAAGCAGCCGCAAAGCTACATAAAACCAGTCAAAAACGGAAAATAGACGGATGTGCAACGGAAAAGCGCCTTAAAAACTACAAATTTAGCAAATATTCTTATTATGAATATCATACCAAAATCCTTTTATTATTAGGTTCTTTTGTTGAATGATTACTGCCTGTTGACAATTTCATAACCTTTCTTAATATAACAAATTTACAAATATATCTTTGCGGGATATTACAACAAACCAGCTGTTCGACAGGTTGTCGGCTTTCGGATTACCGGCTACCTGGCGAGAGCTCCAGATCGTGCTGGCTGTTAAACCACCGTCGTTTACATCCATCGACCCACTGTGAGTACAGGCTACATTAAAATAGAGACCGTTGTATTCTTTTTCCCAAATCGCGGAAGCTATAATACGGTTCGGTTCTACAAGATGAAGGTCTTGAAGCGGTCGTCCGCACGGGTAACGTTGAATAAACTGTTACTGGAACCAAACTTCAACCAGCTTTGGTTTAATTTATGAAATGGCCAACAACGGCGCGGTGTCTCACATCACTATCGGCGACCCTAACGGTGATGGTGCTACCAAGTCTGGTAGGTAAATGTGTAACCGTTACAGTAGCCCCGGGTATCGGGCCTATAGCATCGGTAACAGTATCTTCCACGCTCGCTGTCGTTACACCCTGGCCATAACATTTTCGCTCATGAAAATCGTCAGACCCGCCATCAAAATTAAAAGTGGATACTTCCTCATACAGTAGCTTTTAAGTTAAACATTCAGTCGACCTGATGCTAATCAATCCAGGTGCAGCTATGCGGTTATACAGACCACGCAGAAGACTTTTTGGGCTACATCAATTTACTACTTATTTCACATTTTTTGTTTTAGTGCCGTTGTTTACCTTGATGGGCATAATTAATTTAAATCGCCGGATATGAAACAAAAACTACTTTGCTCTTTTATCGCTCTTATTTTCTGCCTGGGCGCCAGATCTCAGCAAACAGCCTCACCGCCTGATTATTTGCTGGCAGGCCAAATATCAGTGCTGATAACTAAACTCGGGTTGCCGGTCGACTCGGCCGGCGGTTATCTTACGGCGCTTGGTAAATACAAGCAAACACAGGAAACCACCGCCGATGTTTTTTATGAGTCGACAGATAACAAAGTAGTATTTGATTTGAAGAAAAATGTTTCGGGGCAAATTCAGATCATCATATGCGATATGCCCGACTCAATGCTGAGCACCGCGCAAAAAGCAATTAATATGATGGGGATGGTGGCAACCGGAACTGCTGCTCCGCCCGGCTTTACCGCTTATGCAACGCCTAAATATGCCGCTTTTTTAAACCCGGAACAACGAACAGGGTTTTTAGGATTAGTGCTTGTGCCCGGGCAGCAATAGCAGGTGAATGCGCCGACGCGATGCAGAATACCTCGAAAAACAAGTATTCAATTTGCCCCATTCCAGGTTACCGGGCCCCACTTTACGAGCTCTTCCTTAGACTGAATTAAAGTAACAAACCGCCCCAATCAGGGCGGTTCATTCACATGCAATTAATTTACGGGCAGACGTAGAGCTTATTACAGGCCAAACGATCTTTCATCGTTAATAACCATGTAGGTATTACTGCTTGCGTGGCCAACCGTTTGATCAACCAGCGCTTTTAAGGAATCAACATCCGGGGCGGACCACAAACATGCCGACGCCGATGGATCGGTGCCCGCCATAAAAGTTACAACTTTAAAACCTTCAGGTACAGCTGGATTTGCACCGAGCGCACCCCAATACGCAGCCGGATCGGAAATTTGATGATTTACTAAAATATTCATAATGGTTTTTTTGAACTGCAAATTATGAGGTAAATGCTGCTGTTTAAATGTGAAAAAAGTAGTATTTTAATACTTAATCCGGGTGAACGCTGGAGGCAGGTTAAGTTTACTGGAAAAACCCAACGGCAGAATATTTCTGCCAGCCCCGGATCAATAATTATATTATTTAAGTATTTATGAATATTAAAATCGGGTATATTTATAATTGCAATTCAAACCCTGATTAATGAGGCTCCCGGTTATCCTGATTTTGATATTATTTTCCTGCAGGGCAGCGGGTCAGGATATTATACCCAGGTTTGAGAATATTGGTGTTAACGACGGCCTTTCACAAAGTTCGGTATATAGTGTTTACCAGGATAAAACAGGATATATGTGGTTTGGCACCGCCGACGGCTTAAATCGTTACGACGGCCAAAATATACGTGTTTACAAGATCAGCGATAAAAAAATAGCCAACTCGAATTTTATTCATGGTAATATCTGCGAAGATACCCGTGGCAATATTTGGTTCTGTAATGAAACAGGCTTATTTTATTATGACCCCTTAGCGGATCAGCTTAAACGGAGCCTGATCTTTAAAAAATATAGCTGGACCGCCGGAGTTTTTATCGACCACAACGACGTTTTTTACATTTTCGAACCCGGTTCGGGCGTTTATAAATATCATATTAATACCGGCCTCCTTGAGTTGACTGCTTGTCGTTTTAAAACGCCCTACAAAGATTTTATAGCCGAAGAGCTGACAACCAATTATAAAAACACGATATGGATAAAGGCGCCTGATCATAACGGCATGCTTGTTTTTAACACTGAAAACGGAAAAGTAAAATATAACCAATCGGCACCTAAATTTCATGCTACTTTTTACGCCGGGGATGGGAGATTATATAACATCGAAGTGCCGGGGAAGCTCATCATAACAGATACCGCCTTCAATATTTCCGACACCGTGAATTATCGCCTTGCTAAAGGTAAAACGCTCGACGTGCAAGCCGTACGCGCCGATGGCTATCACCGGATTTGGATAAGCACTTATGATAACGGTTTGATATGCTACAACGAAAATACCAGGACCTTTACCAACTATTTGCATGATAATTCGAGGGTAAAAACCCTTCCAATAAATATTATTTCGGCGCTTTGCATTGATCGTGCCAACAACCTTTGGATCGGTACCGACGGCGGCGGCGTGTGCAAACTGGACCTTAAACCACCGAAATTTAACCTGTTCCCGCTAAATGAAGGTGATTATCCTTTTTTAAAAGATTATTTTATTAAGTGTTTTTATGAAGATAAAGCCGGCCGGATTTGGTTTGGTACACACAGCAGCGGTTTAAATATTTTTAATCCCGTCACTGGAAACGTGAAAAGTTTTAATTACGAACCATCTAAACTAAACAGCCTTCCAGGCGCAATAGTTACCGGCATCTTCAGGGACCGTGAAGGGCTTACCTGGGTTTCAGCCAGCCTTGGCGTAGCTATTTTTGATGAAAAGACGGGTGTTTTTAAAAAAATCAAAATTGTTAACGGACCGCTGCTCAACGAACACAGCAATTTTGTTTACAAGATGATACAATTGCAAAGCGGCGAGATATTGGCTGGCACAGTCGCCGGGCTGATCACCATCAGAAAAATCGCCGGCGGGTATGAAGGCTTTTTTAGCAACAAACAAGATATTACACTGGTGACTGACGTGGTTGAAATGAGCGACCATACTGTGTGGGCAGCATCGCCGCTGCATGGCTTGATTCATTATAAAAAGGTTGGCGACGACTTTGTGGTATTGGAAAAACGTTTCCCGCTGATCGACCTGCGAAGCGTCCATATTGATGAACAGGATAAAAACACGTTATGGGTTTGTACCGGCATTGGGTTAATAAAATTCAATACCCTAACTGGCCTCCATACTGTTTACGACGAAAAGAATGGCATGGCAAACAGCTATGTATATGGCGTTTTGGAAGACGGCCAGCACAATTTTTGGATGAGCACCAACATGGGTTTGTGTTTCTTTAACCGTTCCGAAAATACCTTTCAAAATTATACAGCCAAAGATGGCCTGCAAAGCAACGAGTTTAATACCCAGGCATTTTATAAGGGGCCGACAGGCAATTTATACTTTGGCGGCATCAGGGGATTTAACTGGTTCAACCCACAAAGCATAAAAGCCGCTGTTAGATACGCGCCTGGTGTGGCAATTAATGCAATTGCGGTTGATGATAAACCCTATGCGCGGGATAGCGGGTATGCAGCAAACAAAACGGTAATGCTGCCATATGACCAAAATAATATTAGTTTCCAGTTTGCCGCACTCGATTTTACAAGGCCCCAGGCCAATAAAGTGAAATTTATATTAAATGGCTGGGACAAACAATGGATAGTAACTGAGGATAAAAGTGTGCGTTATACCCACTTGCCGCCGGGCAGTTATTTGTTAAAAGTTAAAGCCGCCAACAGCGATGGCGTTTGGAGCAAAGAAGAACAGCTGACTGTAGTTGTAAATGGCCCTTTCTGGCAAGAAACTTGGTTCTACATTTTTTCTGCGGCGCTTTTTTTGGCGTTGATCATTTACCTGACTTATTTTGTTTCCCAGCAGAAAATCAAAAAACGATTGCAAAAGCTTGAGAAACAGGCTGCAATTGATGGGGAGCGAAACCGGATCAGCCGAGATATGCATGACGAGATTGGCAGCGGCTTAACACACATAGCCTTGCTAAGTGAATTGATCCAAACGCAGCAGAAAACAGGCCGCGCCATTAAAACTGACCTGAGTAATATTTCTGCCGCCGCCCGGAAGCTTGTTGACAGCATGAGTGAGATTATTTGGGCCCTCAATCCGCAAAATGATTCGTTGGAGAACTTGCTTTCCTATATCCGCGAACAAATGCAGCAAAATTTTGAGCCATTTAAGCTGCTGTTAAATATTGATTTCCCTGATGAAGTACCACCTTTAAAGTTAAGTAACGAGCAGCGGCGAAATTTATACCTGGTAACTAAGGAGGCATTAAACAACGTGATGAAACACGCGGGCGCCACAAACGTTGGCCTTCACCTGGAGATTAAATCGGATAAATTGAATTTTGAGGTCTGCGATGATGGTTGCGGATTGCTCTCTACCTCATTGCGCACGGGCGGAAACGGCCTGAAAAATATGCGTAAACGAATGGAAGATATCGGCGGCTCAATTGACTGGATAAAACAAAGCAATGGGTTGAAAGTAGTATACACCTTAAGTTTTAATAAATTAAGCTAATTTTAAGCTATCCTGACTTTCGTGATTGTTCGTTAATTACTACTTTTTTAACATTGTTGCTTTAGCCATTAAACCAGTATCTTTATTTAGATGACACCAATAGTGATTATTGAGGATGACGAAAAGATACGCAACTATTTGGGCGCTTTAATTGCCGGTTCGGGTGAATTTAATTTAAAGGCTTCGTTCATCAGCGCTGAAGAAGCTATTGAATACTTTGATGCACACCTGGGCAATGATATTGAATTGATCTTAACGGATATTCAGTTGCCGGGGCAATCAGGCATTGAGCTGATTGCACAGTTAAAACCCCGCCGCCCCGATATCCAGTTTATGGTACTTACAGTTTACGATGACGCTGAACGTGTTTTTAAAGCATTGCAAGCCGGCGCCACGGGTTATGTCCTGAAAAATACGCCATCCGGTAAACTCATTGAGTCATTGATCGATCTGCGCAAAGGCGGCAGCCCGATGAGCAGCCAGATAGCGCGGAAGCTCGTCATGACATTTCAACAGCAATCGCCTTATAAAGATGGTAAGGATAGTTTAAGCGACCGCGAGAACGAGGTACTCTCCTGGTTAAGCAAAGGCTACAGCTACCAGGAAATAGCCGACCGTCTTTTTATATCTATCGATACAGTGCGCACACATATCCGAAATCTTTACGAAAAACTGCATGTGCGAAATAAAAAAGAGGCCCTGCGGAAAACGGGTTTCAGATAGCAACGCTGATCCAGTCAATTATACACAAACTCGCCAAATTCCGATTTTACAGTCACCTGCTTTTTGTCCGATCTTTCCACGCGGCCAACAATTTGCGCCTCGACACCAAAGCTTTGGGATATTTTTACCAGGTCACCCGCAATTTCATGGGGAACATAAAGTTCCATGCGGTGCCCCATATTAAATACCTTGTACATCTCCTGCCAGCTGGTGCCTGATTCCTGCTGGATCAGCGTAAATAGCGGCGGTACCGGGAAAAGGTTGTTCTTTATAATATGTAGTCCTTCAATAAAATGTAATACCTTGGTTTGCGCGCCGCCGCTGCAATGCACCATGCCATGTATCTGCGGGCGGTGTATGTCAAGAATGGCTTTAATTATAGGAGCATAGGTCCTGGTGGGCGATAACACCAGTTTGCCGGCGGTCACTGATTGTCCATTTCCTACTTCAACCAGGTCTGTCAGGTTTTTACTGCCTGAGAATACGAGGTCGAACGGAATAACGGGGTCATAGCTTTCGGGATATTTTTCGGCGACGCTTTTATTAAATACGTCATGCCGGGCCGAAGTTAAGCCATTTGAACCCATTCCTCCGTTGTATTCCTTTTCGTAGTTTGCCTGCCCGTAGGACGATAAGCCAACGATAACATCCCCCGGTTGTATACGATCATTTGATATAACCTCATCCCGCTTCATGCGGCAGGTAACGGTTGAATCAACGATGATGGTGCGCACCAGGTCGCCCACATCCGCGGTTTCGCCGCCGGTTGAGTAAATACCAATGCCGGCATCCCTTAACTCGGCCAATATTTCTTCGGTACCATTGATTATTGCGGCAATTACATCGCCGGGTATGACATTTTTATTGCGACCAATGGTTGAGGAGAGTAGGATATTGTCCATAGCGCCCACACAAAGCAGGTCGTCGACATTCATAATGATAGCATCCTGGGCTATGCCTCTCCAAACGGATATGTCGCCGGTTTCTTTCCAGTACATATAAGCCAGGGATGATTTGGTGCCGGCGCCATCGGCATGCATAATATTGCAGTAGTCAGGGTCGCCGGAGAGTATGTCAGGTATTATCTTACAGAATGCCTTCGGGAAAAGGCCTTTATCAATATTTTTAATGGCATTATGTACGTCGTCCTTGGAAGCCGATACGCCCCGCTGATCATACCTTTGCGATGAAATCATGGGGCAAATATAGGAATTGTTCATGGTTCATCCCGCACGTGCGGGATGGTTCATGGGAGTTGCTGTGTGTCTGCTACCGGAACTGCCGGCTGAATTTGGGCATTCAGCCTTCGCGCCACGGGCTGACGCGTCACGCGCTTGAAAAAGGGGAAAACGCCGAAAATTTGTCCATTTGCTTGTCCATTTCGCAACAACACCCAAGTGTGTATTTGCATGGTATTGATTTTCAGGTATTTGTGTATTTTTCCGAATTTATAATTTGGCATCTAACTAATAATCAGCCAACTGCACATTACTAACAAACCGTGGTTTACTACTTGCCTGTGGATTAGGGGCATTATCAATTTCTTCTAAAACAATGTTAGTTGCTGCTTATCAAAAAGCGCTGACGGGTAGTGTTTATTCAACAAAGGGCTAACTGTTCTTTAAAAAATCCATAAATTGCGCGCTTATTCGCAATTTATTGCGAATTGACCGAGCGGACTGATAACTATCAGCCGCAAAGATGAACCCCCATCGATACCATGAATAAAACCATCCATTGGTTACGACGCCAGTTAAAACGATCTTTTGACAGGATCCGAAATGAAAATTTAAAGAAGAATGCGCTGCAGGCCATTCCTTTCTGGATCGCCTCTGTCATCACCGGTCTTTTAGCCGTTTTGTATACAAAGCTGTTTGTGGGCGCCGAGGATATTACCGCCGCCGTGTTTCACTTTCATAAATGGCTGCTTTTTATCCTGTCGCCCATGTGTTTTGTATTGGCCTGGTGGCTGGTGCAAAGGTTCTCGCCCTATGCGCGAGGAAGCGGGATACCCCAGGTTATGGCCGCCATTCAAATCTCATCGCCGCGCACAAGTCCTATTGTGGATAAGCTGCTAAGTTTCCGCATTATATTAATAAAGGTGTTGTCCAGTTTAGTAATGGCCGTTGGCGGCGGCGCCATTGGGAGGGAGGGGCCAACCATCCAAATCGCTGCGTCAATATACAAGATCACTTACCAGCTTTTGCCCAAATGGTGGCCGAAGATCGCCAAGAAAAACATGATGGTTACCGGCGCCGCCGCCGGGCTGGCAGCTGCTTTTAATACCCCGCTGGGCGGAATAGTATTCGCTATTGAAGAGCTTACCAAAACGCATTTCAGCTATTATAAAACCGCTATTTTTTCGTCGGTTATTATCGCAGGTTTATCCGCACAGGCGCTGTTGGGCCCCTATCTCTACCTGGGCTATCCAAAACTCACGGGTATTACCGCGTCAATATTTTTAGGCGTTGCGCTGGTGGCTGTGCTAACCGGTTTGGTAGGCAGCGGGATGTCGAAATTGATCCTTTTCATTTTTTCATTAAAGGCAAGGCTTAAGTTTACCTGGCAGCATGTGGCTTATGTTGTCGGCTGTGCGCTGATTATGGCTTTCCTGGCCTTTTTTGTAAGCACCGAAGTGTTAGGTTCCGGTAAGGACATCATGCAGAAAACTTTGTTCACTTCAGACAAGTACGTTGCCTGGTACACACCTTTATTAAGGATAGGCGGCACCATGGTTTCTTTCACAACGGGAGCCGCCGGTGGCATATTCGCACCCGCACTCGGCGCCGGCGCAAGTATCGGCTCACTCGTAGCAGGATGGTTCAAAGTATCCGACGTTAATACCAATATGCTGATCCTGTCAGGTATGGTCGGCTTTTTAACCGGGGTAACGCGGTCGCCGTTCACGTCGGTTATATTGGTGCTGGAAATGACCGACCAGCACAACGTGATATTTCACCTGATCCTGGCCGGTATGGTGGCCAGCCTCGCGTCAATATTGATAGATAAACATTCGCTGTACGACCACCTGAAGGTGCAATACATAAAAGACCTCAACACCGTGGAGGAAACCGAAAAAACGGAGCAGGTGACGGCAGCGGCAGCGGAATTGGAAAATAAAGATGCGGTTTAGAGTTGCCGTTCTTTTTGCAGTTCAATCGTTTTTCGCGGGTTCAAGCGCCCGTTTTTTGCTGCTGCATGCATAGCGAATTACGCCCTAAAAAGAAAACGTATAAATTACTGATACCGAAAATATAAACCGCCGCCCGGAAAAATTTTTAGCTTTATGCAGAATGTGAAAATACAACATCTTTGTTAACAGGAACTATTTTGCCGGAGTAATGAAAATTCAACAACATACGCACACGATTTTCGAGGGTATTCAGGACATTATTGAGAGCGCACGAAAAAAAGCGGCAGTATTTCTGAATGCTGAAACCACATTGCTTTACTGGCAAGTTGGCAATTATATTAACAAACAGCTTATCCATAAAGAACGGGCTGAATACGGTTCGAAGATTATTGCGACACTGTCGCAACAATTGACGCAGCAATATGGCAAAGGATATACTTATACATCACTTACGAGAATGTGTAAAGCCGCGACGGTTTTTGATTCCGAAATTATTGCGACACTGTCGCAGAAATTGAGTTGGAGCCACTTAATTGAACTATCCGCCGTAGAAACCAACACCAAAAGAGATTTCTTTACACAATTATATGTATACGAACGTTGGAGCGTAAGAGAATTGAGAGAAAAAGTAGATTCGATGCTTTTTGAAAGGACAGCAATAGCTATTCAGCCGGAACAAACAATTAAAGAGGCATTGCAAAATCTAAACCATGATAAATTATTGACGCCAGAGAACGAGGCCTTTGAAAAACAAAACACTACGAGTTAAACTTCGTATATCTTTGATTAATTTGTTTGGAGAAATATTTGCTATATATTTGTGAATATGCATGTTTCAGAAATACAATTGTTTCAAATGTTGAAGGAAAAGATTGGCGAAAAGGAAGCCCAATCTTTAGTTGAATATGTTGAAACAAAAATTGAAAAAGAGTTCGATTCAAAAAAAGACACTTTAGCCACGAAGGAAGATTTGGCAAACGTTCGCAGTGACGTGATCAAATGGATGTTTATATTTTGGGTAGGGCAACTGGCCGCTATGATTGCGATTGCTAAACTATTTTTTCACTCATAAACAGAAATTCCCCTGCCCTGACGTTGGCCGGATAAGGCCTTGGCCTTGTTCTACCCAACAGCTTGACGGCCAAATACATAACCCAGAAAATATTGTTTATTTTCCTTTAATTCGAGTTAATACACAATTTAGGCATGCGCCCTGCTTTATTGCTTGTCAGCAGGGCACGAACCCCACCGCTTTAAGCCTGCCCTGCATCCTCGCCAGGATTGGGGCTGAGACATCGCGGTTTGCTGGTGAAAAACACCAACAAAGGCGGAAAAAGACCTCAACACCGTGGAGGAAACCGAAAAAACGGAACAGATAGATGACACGAATATTCACGAATAAGAACGAATTTCACGAATTTTATCAAGTTGAATTTGTGTCAATTCGTTTTTATTCGTGAAAATTCGTGTCTATCATTTTATAAACAGCAACTCCCTAAACTTGGGCAGCGGCCACAGCGAATCGTCGACCAGTTGCTCCAGCTTATCTACGTGATAACGGATGGCCTGGAAAAATGGCTTTACTTTTTCATCGTATTCAATTGCCTTGTCGCGCAGATCTTCAATTTTGTTGGCTGTTTTACGCGCGTTAACCATTTCATCAATGTCCGACTTGATGAAATTAACATGCTCGGAAATTTTATTGATAATGTCAAGTTGTGCTTTATACGAGGCCTCGCCCAATCCAAGGTCCTTCAGCCCCCTGATATTGTCAACCAGTTTACTTTGATAAGCAATCGCCGAGGGCAAAATTATGTTAATGCCCAGCTCGCCGATCACACGCGCTTCGATTTGTAGTTTTTTATAAAAAGCCTCTAATAATATTTCGTGCCTTGCCAGCGCTTCGCGTTTGGTAAATACGCCTGTATCCTCAAAAAGCAGATCAGTTTTATCCGTTAATAAAGCGTCAAGTGCTTTTGGAGTAGTTTTTACATTTGGAAGGCCCCGGCGTTCCGCTTCTTTTTCCCATTCTTCGCTGTAACCGTTGCCTTCGAAACGAATATTCTTCGACTCCTTAATATACCTTTTGATCACCATCAGCAACGCTACATCTTTCTTCTCACCTTTTTTGATCAGCTTATCAACATCATACTTGAATTTTTTTAGCTGATCGGCTACAATTACGTTCAATATCGTCATCGGGCTGGCTGAATTGGCTGATGAGCCAACGGCCCTCAATTCAAACTTATTCCCCGTAAAGGCGAAAGGCGAAGTACGGTTGCGGTCGGTGTTATCTTTTAATATTTGCGGGATTTTAGGGATACCCTGCCACAACATGGCGTCGTCCTTTATTTTTTTGCTGATGCGGGAGGTCTCGATCTCATCAAGCACTTCGCTTAACTGCGTGCCGAGGAATATCGAGATGATTGCCGGCGGCGCTTCATTGGCGCCAAGCCGGTGGTCGTTATTAACGGAGGCAATGGATGCCCGGAGCAAATCGGCATGTTCATAAACGGCCCTGATGGTATTCACAAAAAAAGTAAGGAACATCAGGTTGTTTTTTGGCGTTTTGCCCGGAGAAAGCAAATTTTTACCGGCGTTTGTTATCATCGACCAGTTATTATGCTTTCCTGACCCGTTTATGCCGGCGTACGGTTTCTCGTGCAGTAATACCTTAAAATTATGCCTTTTGGCTACGCGATCCATTAAATCCATCAGCAATTGGTTATGGTCTATCGCCAGGTTAATCTCTTCGTAAATCGGGGCGCACTCAAATTGCGAGGGCGCTACTTCGTTATGCCGCGTTTTTAAGGGTATGCCTAATAATAAGGCCTCGGTTTCCATGTCCTGCATAAAAGCATATACGCGTTCAGGTATCGAGCCAAAATAATGGTCCTCCAACTGCTGGTTTTTTGCCGACATGTGGCCAAAAAGGGTTCGGCCGGTGAGGTACAGGTCGGGCCGTGCATTAAATAAGGCTATATCCACCAAAAAATATTCCTGTTCAATACCCAGGGAGGCATTAACTTTTTCAATACTCTTATCAAAATAATGGCAAACATCTACGGCTGCTTTGTCCAAAACGTTTAATGCCTTTAATAATGGCACCTTGTAGTCGAGCGCCTCGCCGGTATACGAAACAAAAACCGTTGGTATGCACAAGGTGCGGGCCATTATGAAAGCGGGGGAAGAAGCATCCCATGCGGTGTAACCCCTTGCTTCAAAAGTATTGCGTATCCCGCCGCTGGGGAAACTGGAAGCATCCGGCTCCTGTTGCGCCAGCGCATCGCCTGAAAACCTTTCGAGCGCGTTGCCGTCGGCTGTCGGTTCAAAAAAAGCGTCATGTTTTTCGGCTGTTGAGCCGGTAAGCGGCTGAAACCAGTGTGTGTAGTGCGTTGCCCCCTTACCAATTGCCCACGATTTCATCGCCGATGCAACCTGTTCAGCCAGGTCCCGCGGAATAGGCTCGCCTTTGTCGATCGAATTAATAATTCCGTCGTATGCTTCGGCCGAAAGAAACTCTTTCATCTTCTTTTTATCGAAAACATTGGCCGAAAAAAACTCTGAGATTTTAAGATTGGATGTTTTAGCCTCGGGTATAGACCTGGTTAGCACGCTTTGAAGTGCCTGGAATCGGAAGTTAGCCATTTAAAAGGGATTAT
>JABDHD010000037.1 GCA_013285685.1 Bacteroidota bacterium | reverse complement strand
AAATGATTTGGAGATTATCCCGGTATTGAATAAAATGGACCTTCCCGGCGCCATGCCCGAGGAGGTTAAAGACCAGATCGTTGAGTTGATTGGTTGTAAAAGAGAAGAAATTCTTGCGGCATCCGGCAAAACCGGGATGGGCGTACATGATATTTTACGGGCGATAGTCGAACGCATTCCCCCTCCCGTGGGCGATCCGGCCGCACCGCTGCAGGCTTTGATATTTGATTCCGTTTTTAACTCTTTCCGCGGCATCGTAGCCTATTTTAAGGTCGTTAACGGCGAAATCCGGAAAGGCGATAAAGTAAAATTCTTCGCTACCGAAAAGCAGTATAATGCAGATGAGGTTGGCACATTAAAATTGAAACAATCGCCCAGGGACGTGATCAAAACCGGTGATGTGGGTTATATCATCTCCGGCATAAAAGAAGCACGCGAGGTAAAAGTGGGCGATACCATCACCCATGTAGACCGGCCTTGCGAAGCCGGCATACAGGGCTTTGAGGAAGTAAAACCGATGGTGTTTGCCGGTATTTACCCGGTGGATACCGAGGACTACGAGGAACTGCGCGACTCGATGGGCAAACTGCAATTGAATGATGCCGCGCTGGTTTATGAACCAGAATCCTCAGCCGCATTAGGCTTTGGTTTCCGCTGCGGGTTTTTGGGCATGCTGCACATGGAGATCATCCAGGAGCGCCTTGAACGCGAGTTTGATATGACGGTGATCACCACCGTGCCAAACGTATCCTATATCGCTTATACCACCAAAGGCGCCCCTATCACGGTAAATAACCCGTCCGACCTGCCCGACCCAAGCAAGATCGATTATGTAGAAGAGCCTTATATCAAAGCGGTGATCATCACCAAATCCGAATTTGTCGGCCCGGTAATGTCGCTGTGCATACAAAAACGCGGCTTTATCAAAAACCAGTCGTATTTAACATCCGACAGGGTTGAGCTGATCTTCGAGATGCCGATGGGCGAGATCGTTTTTGATTTTTATGATAAGCTGAAAACTATTTCAAAAGGTTATGCTTCGTTTGATTACCACCAGATCGGTTACCGCCAATCGGATTTGGTTCGCCTGGATATCCGCTTAAACGCCGAACCTGTTGATGCACTATCGTCATTGATCTTCCGCGGCAACTCTTACGATTTCGGCAAAAAGATATGCGAAAAGCTGAAGGAGCTTTTACCGCGTCAGCAGTTCGAAATTATTATACAGGCATCCATCGGGGCGAAGATCATTGCAAGAGAAACCGTTAAAGCTTTAAGAAAAGACGTTACCGCCAAATGTTACGGTGGTGACATTTCCCGTAAGCGCAAACTGCTGGAAAAACAGAAAAAAGGAAAGAAACGCATGCGGCAGGTGGGTAATGTGGAGATACCGCAAAGCGCGTTTATGGCGGTGCTGAAACTCGACTAGATGTGTATTGGCGAGCCAAATAACAAAATCCGATGATAAATCTTGACTATCCCATTATCTTAGACCTCTTAAAACCATATTTGGTTAAAGGTCGAACTGAAAGCGCGTCATTTCTTGTTTGGTATCTCGAAAATTACTATCGCCTAGAAAATCAGGACGCTGTTGATACCGTCTGTGACCAAAGCGGAGATAAAGGAATTGATGGTATTTATGTAAACGATGCGAACGGCACCATTGACATTTTTCAAACGAAAATTCTTCAAAATCCTGGCAAAACTATTGGCGATACAATGCTAAAGGAATTTTATGGGACCCTTTCGCAATTCGAATCAAGAACCGCCTTAGAAAACTTAATTGAAACAGCCGGCTCCGCTCAAGTTGTTAATTTAATAAATCGGCTAGACATTCTATCCATCTACGAGAATTACAAGGTTCAAGGCATTTTTATTTCGAATGTAAACATTGACGGAAATGGTGAGGCTTATTTAAATACTAGGCCTGAAATAGTCTTTCAAGGAAAAAAGTATTTGGAGAAATCTTACATATCTAATTCTCGTAACATACCCCAGAACGTAAGTGCAGAATTTGATATTTCAGGGTTGAATCTTTCCAAACATTATGTAGATACTGAAACTATAGCGACTATCGGTTTTATAAAAGCAAATGATTTGGTTAAGATTCCTGGTGTCGCAGACCAATCCGTCTTTGCTTACAATGTTCGCGGCGCGTTGGGAAATACTAAGGTAAACAAGGACATAGTAAATAGCATTAAGAACAAGGCTATTCACAAAGAGTTTCCTTTGTTCCACAACGGGATAACAATTGTTGCTAACTCAATAAGCGAAACTTCCGATAAACTCAAAATAGATACATTTTTTGTTGTGAATGGCTGTCAAAGTCTAACTGCTTTGTACTCAAACAAAAGCTTACTAACTGAAGATTTAAGAATTTTAACCAAATTCATCCAAGTATCCGTCGACTCCGATTTGGCAAAAACGATTACTCGTTTTTCAAACAATCAAAACGGCGTAAAAGCTCGCGATTTCAAATCGAACGACACGATTCAAGTTCGATTGCAAAATGAAATGAAAGAAAAATATGGTCATTTATTTTTTTATGAAATTAAGCGAGGCGAAGTACAGTCTGGTCTCAAAGCAATTTCAAATGAAAATAGTGGAATATTACTAATGTCGTTCGACCTAAAGGAACCGTGGGGTACTCACCGGAAATATCAAGTATTTGACGAAAAATATACTGATCTATTTGGTCGTCCCGAAGTCAATGCACACAGAATTGTAATGCTAACATTAATTGACGAGGTGGTCGCTGGAAAATTATCGCAAATAAAAAATCAACTTATAGCCAAGTATGTCTTAACCCGATTCGTCTTATTATATATTCTAAGACGAATTTTGGAGAATGACAATACTGGGATGAAATTACTCAAGCAGCCTGAAGGCTTTGTTTACGACGAAATCAGCCGAAAGTCGTTTTTAATTGCCGTTTCAAATATAGCAGACGATATTATCATAGATTTTAACGCTGAGGTTGAGCAGTTAGGAGAGGATTTCGATTACAGGGCCAAATTGAGAGATGAAGTTTGGGTGAAAAAAATAGCCAATGACATCGTCGGAAGCTATCTAAAACAAGTAAATAGAGGGCGAATCGATTCATTCGAATCTGACTGGAATAAAATTCTAGTCGCACAAAGTAATTAAATTATGCAGTTACTCGACGGAAAATACGTTTCTGAAAAAATAAAAAAAGAAATTGCTGTAGACGCTGGAAAGATTTTAGCAACACGAGGCCGCAAACCGCACCTGGTTGCCGTGCTGGTCGGCCACGACGGCGGCAGCGAAACCTATGTAGCCAGCAAAATGAGAAATTGCGAGGCGGTAGGGTTTAAATCTTCATTGGTTAGATATGAAGATGACGTAACTGAAGAAGAATTACTTATTAAAGTCGCTGAATTGAATGCGGATGAAGATATCGACGGCATCATCGTTCAATTACCCCTGCCAAAACATATCGACCCGGAAAAAGTAACCGAGAAGATAGACCACCGCAAAGATGTGGATGGCTTCCACCCTATTAACCTGGGCCGTATGCAGCGTAATTTACCGTCGTTTATACCGGCGACACCTTACGGCATTACCATGATGCTGAAGGAATACAAGATTGAAACATCTGGCAAGCATTGCGTGGTAGTTGGCCGCAGCAATATTGTAGGTTCACCAATGAGTATCCTGATGGCCCGCAATACCTATCCCGGCAATTGCACCGTTACCGTCTGCCATAGCCGCACGCCTGATATAAAGAAATTCACACTGGATGCGGATATCTTGATTGTGGCCATCGGCAAAAAGAATTTTATTACTGCCGATATGGTAAAAGACGGCGTAGTAGTGATCGACGTCGGCATGAACCGTGAAACCTCTACCCTAACCAAATCCGGCTATAAACTTTGGGGAGATGTTGATTTTGAAGGGGTATCCCAAAAGTCATCGTGGATAACACCGGTGCCGGGTGGCGTGGGTTTGATGACGATAATAGGTTTGTTGAAGAATACACTTGCTTCGGCGAATAAAGAAGTCTATCCCTGAAACATCTTTCGGACTTTACTGACTTTTCGGACTTTCGGACTTAATCAACCATTTAACAACTCCGCCGGCACCCGAAAATTCGCCCCCTCATCGCTCCAAACCATTGAGGTGATGCGCCACAGGTCATCCACCTGCACAAACTGGATGTAATTAACACCTTTAGGGATGTTCTCCGTTTCGTGGTAAGTAAGGCTATATTCGTAAACGCTGGTGCGTTGCGCTATCCTGCCAAAAATATCCGTTTTTGAATACAGCTCCCGCTGCATAAACTGGGTTAGCTCCCCTGCACTGACCTGGTCTTCCAATGTCCTGATGAATGATTCCGTAGAATAAGTGATCGGTTTGCCAAAGCTCATGTTGATCAATAACCCGTCTTCGTAAAAGAGCTCCCGAACGGCATCAAGGTCGGGCAGCTCGCCGTCCATAAAGCTTAACGATTCGTAAAAGTCCTCGGTAATGTAATCTATCTGTCTTGCATTCATGTATTAAACCCTTGTTTTATCCGCTCAAAAAACGAGTACACACCAACATAAATGTCGCGGCCCTCAATTTTAACGGGAAAGGTGTCAATATAATCATTTTGCCCTTCGCTGCCCTTGCCAGTTTGCAAATCGTAGGAGTAGCGATGGATGGGGCAAACCAATTTGCCATTATTACACCAGCCGTACCCCAAATTTCCGCCGGCATGCGGACAATACAACCCAAAAGCAAACACCTTGCCTTCATAGCCAACCAGGCAAATGTTTTTATTCCCCGCCTTAACCTGCTTAACAAACGGCTCGCCGGTATGTTCAATGCCCGCTATTTTATGCCAGTTCATTTATATTTCGGATGTTGGATTTGGGATTTCGGATTTAAAATGTTTTTATTTCGGATTTCGATTACAGCTAAATTAATTAACAGAGCGATAAGATTCGAGACGATTCGTTCCCATTCGTGAAATTCGTGTCAATTGGATTCGTGAAAATTCGTCTTCATTCGTGAAAATTCGTGCTAATTAAACTCGTACTATCACTTAGAAATCAATCTTCAAATTCATGATCGACGGGTTCTTGATCACATCGTCCATATTGGTAACCAGTGTTACCGTTTTGCGGTCGGCGGAGACGATCGCTTTAGCATTATTGATCTTTTTGATGGGCTTGGCAAAATTAAGCACCACCTTATACGGCGTTTCGATCAGCATGGCTTTGGCCATCGCAAAGGCCGATTGGGTTTTCTTTAAAAATGCGTCAAACTTCGCCTTATCGATTATCCGGTAAAACTTGTGCGGTGTAACCTCGTAGGAATAATAATCCTCGCCGGCGATGAGTTGCTGGGCATCAAAACCAGTGTTTTGCTTGCTGCCGGTGGCTGCCTTTAACTGGCCGTCAAGCGATATTTTTGACAGGTGCTGCAGATAGTATTGCAAATCGGCGGCATCTTTTGCCGTATGGTTAATGCCCACCTTCATAATACTCTTTTTAAGGTCCATCTTAATCGACAGATTGCTGGACTTAGCCATATCGGCCTCGTCTTTACTCATCTTTTGCTGGGTGCTATCTGGCAGGGCCGAATAAAAATTAAGCGTAGTGTCCTTTACCATCGAAAACTGCGGTGTTTCCTTTACCGAGTCGGGCATCAGGTTCATTAACACCGATACGGCGCTGCCCATATCAAAAGTATAAGCCACTTTGCACGATCCGTTTGGTTTAAAATCATAGCGTTCCTCCACATCAAAGCAGGAAGAAAGGCCAAGCAAAACGAAAAATATCAGGGGGTAATAGCGCTTTTTCATAATGCAAAATTTCATGTAAGATTAAGCAAAAAAGCTGAAAGCAAAAAGACTAAAGCTGAAAGCAAAAAATCAAACTTAAGTAAGCTTTCTGCTTTGAGCTTTTCGCTTTCGGCTCAAAAAAAGCTGAAAGCAAAAAATCAAACTTAAGTAAGCTTTCTGCTTTGAGCTTTTCGCTTTCGGCTCAAAAAAAGCTGAAAGCAAAAATCAACGTAGACTAAGCTTTCTGCTTTGAGCTTTCTGCTTTCAGCTCAAAAAAGCTTTAGGCTTTCGGCTCAAAAAAGTACCTTTGCCGCTGAAATGGCACATGTAATTCCGGAAGATGGCACACAACTCCCTTTGATGGAGGAGTTTTATACGATACAGGGCGAAGGGTTTAATACCGGGAAAGCGGCCTACTTTATCCGCCTGGGCGGCTGCGACGTGGGCTGCCATTGGTGCGATGTAAAGGAGAGCTGGGATGCCGAGCTGCATGCACTCACCTATGCCGACCAGATTGCGGAGAACGCCGCCAAACACCCTTCAAAAGCTGTTGTAGTAACCGGCGGCGAACCGCTGATCTATAATCTCGACTACCTGACTGCCGCCCTGAAAAATAAGGGTATAAAAACCTTCATTGAAACATCGGGTGCCTACCCCCTTTCCGGGCAATGGGACTGGATCTGTTTATCGCCCAAAAAATTTAAAGCGCCTGTTAAGCACGTGGCCGAAAAAGCCGACGAGTTGAAAGTGATCGTTTTTAACAAATCGGATTTTACTTTTGCGGAGGAAAACGCCAAACTGGTATCGCCTGGCTGCAAATTGTATTTACAGCCTGAATGGTCAAAGCGCAATGAAATGACACCGCTCATCGTGGACTATGTGATGACCAACCCTAAATGGGAGATTTCTTTACAAACACATAAATACCTGAATATCCCTTAATATTCGTACCTTAGAAAAACGAAACGTTACTTAAGGCATGAGAGGTCTGTTCTTTGTTTTTTTCCTTTTTTTGATGCCTGTTTTGCTTTTCGCCCAGGAGCATCGATATTCCACAACCAATAAGGAAGCGATAAAACACTACTTGCTGGCCAATGAGAGCCTTGACAACAGCATGTACGACGGCGTACTCGACGAACTGCATCAAGCCCTGCGCGAAGACAGCAATTTCGTAGAAGCGCACGGCCTGCTCGCCGACTTGTACCGGCAAAGACGGCAGCATAAAGAGGCAGTTGAAGAGTATAACAAGGCGATAGCCTTGAATCCCGAATATAGCCACGTGGCCTATTTGCGCGTCGGTGATGAAGAGGTTCACATTGCCCATTACGAAGACGGCAAGCGCCACCTGGAAAAATTTCTGACTTACCCGGACGTCAACCCGGAAAATATGCTATTAGGCAAAAAGCTGCTGGCTGATTGCGATTTCAGCATCGAGGCGATAAAGCACCCGGTTCCCTTCCAACCTGTGAATATGGGACCGGCCATTAATACCGGGGATGACGAGTATATGCCCGTAGCTACTGCCGATGAAAGCGAACTGATCTTTACCCGGAAGATTGGCAATAACGAAGATCTGTACAAAAGCATCAATGTAAACGGGCAGTGGCAAACAGCCACGTACCTGAGCAATAACATCAACACGCCAGAGTATCGGGAGGGGGCGCTATCCATTACCCAGGACGGCAAGTTCCTGTTCTTTACCGGCTGTAACCGGCCTGATGGGCTGGGCAGATGTGATATTTATGTCTCGTCAAAAAAAGGTGATGACTGGGGCAAACCGTTTGACTTGCCGCCCCCGGTAAATACGCCCGGCTGGGAATCCCAACCATCAATCAGCTCGGATGGGCGGACCTTATATTTTACAAGTAACCGCAAAGGCGGCTACGGCGGCTACGACATCTGGAAGTCAACCCTGACCGACAAAGGCTGGGGCGAGCCTGTAAACCTCGGGCCCAATATTAATACTGCATTTGACGAGCAGTCGGCATTTATTCATCCTGACGATAGTACCTTATACTTTTGCTCGAACGGCTGGCCGGGCCTTGGCGGGATGGACTTATTTGTGAGCCGCCTGGGCAAAGACGGCCAATGGGGCAAACCTGTAAACCTGGGCTACCCTATCAACACCAATGGCGACGAGAACGGCTTAACGCTGACCGCCGAGGGCAGCCATGCGTTTTATTCGTCAAATAGCCTGGGGGGTTATGGCGGTTTTGACATCTACACTTTTGAGCTACCTCAAAATTTACGGCCGCACCTGGTTACTTATGTAAAGGGTATAGTTAAGGATGCCAAAACGATGGCCCCGCTTGAAGCCGCCGTAGAGATCATCGACCTGCAAAAAGACCAGTCCGTTTATGGCGATTACAGTGACCCGGACAAAGGCAGTTTCCTGGCCACGCTTACTACGGGTAAAAATTATGGGCTAAATATCTCCAAAGAGGGCTATTTGTTCTATTCACAAAATTTCTCTCTGGTTGGCCATGAAGCCGGCAAACCGTACGACATTTCCGTTCTGCTGCAACCGATAGAAGTGGGCAACAAGGTAATCCTGAATAATATCTTCTTCGATACCAACAAATTCGATCTGAAACCGGAGTCATTGGCCGAGCTGCAAAAACTGGTCGACTTTTTAAGTGTTAACCCTAGCCTTAAAATCGAAATTTCCGGTCATACTGATAATGTAGGTAACGATCAGTTAAATCAAACCCTTTCGGAAAACCGTGCTAAAGCCGTTTATCAATTCCTTGTCGATAATAAAATAGATCCGGCAAGACTGCAATTCAAAGGCTATGGAAAAACCCAACCGATTGCCGGCAATGATACGGACGAAGGCCGCAGCAAAAACCGTAGGACTGAGTTTAAGATAATTGCGAAGTAGTGGCCCGGAGATTAGTGATCAGAGATTAGTTAAAAGTTTTTCTGGCTATTTTTGAATCCCAAATAGAAGATAATTACACCTCACACATGAAAAGGCTGCTGCCAATATTTCTTATTGCGTGCGTGCTATCCTGTTCACCGGTTTACAAAACGATGAACGCCGGCAGGCCATGGCAAAATAAAATCCAGGTTATCCCAGGTAGAGTTGAATGCGAATTTTATAACGAGGGCGGCGAAGGTGTTGCTTACCACGACTCAGACAGCATTAACAACGGCAGCGGTAAGCTAAACCCGGCCAACGGCACTTATTTGAATGAATTCAGGATGAAGGAAGGTGTTGACATCAGCTACACCAAGCCGCACGGCATCGATGATAACCCCTACAACCGCGTTCCGCGGGATATGGGGCAGTTATATGTGGGCTGGACAAAACCGGGAGAATGGATAAATTACACCGTAAAAGTACAGCAAACAGCAACCTATAAAATTGGCCTGATGTATACGGCCAACGGCGACGGCGCCATTTCACTCGACCTGGATGGTAAGGCCATCACCGGGCCGTTAAAAATCCTCTCGACCCATGATGACCGCGACACGGTTGCATGGCGGCAATGGCATCACTGGAATAAATCGGATTCTTTAACTTCTATTGTTTTGAAAAAAGGGATTCATATCCTTACCCTGCACGTGGTGGCCAATGGTAATATGAATTTTGATTATTTGGAGTTTAGGTAAAGTCGCCCGAAAACGTAAAAGACTTACGATGTTTCGAAAACTTCACAAGTCTTACCATTTGCTTTTTAATCCGCGCATCAACACGATTGAAAAGCAAAGATCACATCTACATCACAACTAGCGATAGCTTTGTGCCTTAATTTGCCTGATAACTTCAGTGGTATATAATCTGGCTCCATTTATATTAAGATGGCCAAAGTCTTTAAAAAAAATCTTCTTTTTAAATTCCTGTTGGTCTGTGCAATCCAAAAAAGGTATTTTATTCTTCAAAGCGATATTCGAAGCTATTTTTATCGAATTATTTTTAAATAAGTGTGTATCCAGAATCGGCGAAATAAAAACAAACAACTTAATATGGTGCGAAATACACTCCTTAATGAAAGAATTATAGGCCATTAGCAATTCAGCATCGGGTTTATAGTTCTCGTAATCCTTATTTACAAATTTATCACCAGGTTGATTAATAGTATCTAATAACGGGATAAAGCCATTTTGGCCATCGGGGCGAAATTCGTTTTTATTAGTGTGAAGGTTTCTGCTTATGATATCAATCGCAAATGAGTTAAAGGGGTATATCATCGATAATAGTTTTAAGTTTTCATATTTCGACTTTAGACCAATAATCTCCCGTATTTCAGGATGGCTCTCGTAGTATGGCAACAATATGGACAAACGATCGTAGTTGTCCTGGCTGAACTTAAATTCATCCGGCATTATATCTAAAACAACGACTTTAGGGGTGTAACGTTTTAAAACGCATTTTAACATGGCGTAAGAATACAGAATATAATTTCCAGGCACGCCTGCATTAAAACAAGTCAACTTTGTTTTGTCTGCTATTTCATTCGAAATATACTGGTAACAAGCCCGGGAAGAACCGAAAATAAGGACTTGCTGATCGCAATAATTGGCAACATATGTTGTAGAATTATGATTGACAGGTTCATGTTTAAAATAGAAATGGTTTAAAAGTCTGCCAACCGCTTGATCAAAAACTATTACCAAAAAACAAACCAATAAAAACCTTCCTAAAAATACCTTTATTTTACCGTTCATATATCAAAATTGAAAGTAAATAAATTGTCCGCCATCAAAAACCCCTAACATAATAATTGCAACTATCACCAAAGCGAAAGAGCAATTTCTGATCAAATAATTTGAATTATTAAACAAATTGAAAGTCTTCTTAAAGTATTCAACCTTAATTTCATACAGCAAAAGAATAAAGATGCCTAAAAAACAATATTGCAAGGTATAGCCACCGGCAAATAACTCCCCTTTTAACAGAGTCATTCGCTTAAAAATCAAAAATGAGTCGGTCATGGTATTTGCTCTAAAAAACACCCACGAAAAGCACACAAATATTGTTGTCACAACCATCTGCAGCGAAATTTTTAACCATGCAATTTTTTCGAGATAAGTTATTCTATAAAACAGAGGCCAAAACTTTCGGGTAATTTTTAAAAATATTAAGTACAGGCCGTTTAATCCACCCCATAAAATAAAGTTCCAACTGGCCCCATGCCACAATCCGCTTATCAAAAAAACAAGTAATATATTTAAGTAAACTTTAGCGGTGCTAACCCGACTACCCCCAAGAGGGATGTATAGATAATCCCGAAACCAAGTGGTCAACGATATATGCCATCTTTTCCAAAATTCGCTTACATTGCGAGATAAGTAAGGATTATTGAAATTAGTCACTAACTTAAAACCAAGCACTTTTGCAGCGCCAATGGCTATGTCTGAGTATCCGGAAAAATCGCAATATATTTGAAAGGCGAAAAAGAATGTAGCAACTATTAAAGATTTGCCATTATTGGAAGCCGGATGATTGTAAACGGCGTTTACATAAATTGCTAACCTATCAGCTATTACCAATTTTTTAAAAAAGCCTCTCAACATGAGCTTTAATCCACTCGAAATACCGTCAGGATCAAATACTTTTTTTTCATAAAATTGATACAAAATATTTTGTGGCCTTTCAATAGGACCGGCAACCAGTTGCGGAAAAAACATAACATACAGGGCATAAATGCCAAAGTGCTTTTCTGCTTTTTGATTGCCGCGATAAACCTCGATGATATAACTTAAAGCCTGGAAGGTATGGAAAGACAACCCGATTGGCAGTATTAAACTGAATGATGATAATTTTGCTTTGTAACCTAAGTGGTTTATTAAAAAAGATATGTTTTCGGTAAAAAAATTATAGTACTTAAAAAACCCAAGAATGCCGATGTTTGAAATAATACTTATAACTAAAAGTAGTTTCTTATACCGGACGCTTGCCGTTTCTAAAAAAAGCCCCACGAAATAATCAATCGTAATAGTGAATGCCAGGATGAGGATATACACCGGAATGTATACCATATAAAAATAACAGCTGGCTGTTAGTAGTAAAAGCCACCTAAACTTAAATGGCATTGCATAAAAAAGGGTGGAAACTATTATGAAGAAAAATACAAATTGAAAAGAATTAAAAAGCATGAAAGGTTTTGTTGCGCAATTTTAAACAGAAATTTATTTAGGCGTATGTGATTTTTTTATAACAGCAATATTTTTACCTCTTTTTAATCATCTGTAAATATTCTCTCATTATTTAGCAGGACCGACAGATAATCTTGACTAAATTTATCCATAAACATGAAAAGGCAAATTTTACTGCAAACGCATTTTCATTAAAAAGAGCTCTCAAAAATACTTGAGGGCTCTTTTATTATAATTGATTTAAATATATCCGCACATCAATTCCCCATCTCCGACAGGAACTTGATCCGCATCAGCTGCACTTCTTCGCGGGTATAGTCTTCGCCGCCTAATTCGGCAAGGGCGTCCTCAATCGAGTCTACTTCCGCAGTGCGGAAGTAGTCAAACATTTCTTCCTGCTTATCTTCATCTATCATCTCATCAATGTAATAAGCCAGGTTAAGCTTGGTGCCTGAATTGACGATCGTTTCTATTTCCTTTAAAATCTCCTCGTAACTAAGCCCTTTCGAGCGGGCAATATCCTCCAGGTTAATGTGGCGGTCGATATTTTGGATGATAAACACTTTGTTTGCCGATTTATTGGCAGCGCTTTTGATCACCATGTCTATCGGGCGGTCAATCTCGTTGTCCTCTACATATTTCTGGATCAGGTCGGTAAATGGTTTACCGAACTTCATTGCTTTGCCCGCTCCCACCCCGGAAATCTGTTTCAGCTCCTCGTTGGTGATAGGGTAATGTATACACATTTCCTCCAGCGACGGATCCTGGAAAATCACAAATGGAGGCAATCCTTTTTGCTTCGCCAGCTTTTTGCGCAGGTCCTTCAGCATTTGCAGCAACTCGGTATCCAGTGCACTGCCGCCCTGTTTTGGCCCGTCTTCCGATTCATCATCGTCAGTAGCCTCCATGGGGCGGTTAATAATAAAGCGGATGCTATACGGGTTCTCGATAAACGATAAGCCGGTCTTAGTCAGTCGCAGTAAGCCGTATTGGTCTATATCTTTAGAAAGAAAATTATTTAGCAGCGCCTGCCTCATAATCGAATTCCACAGGTTGCGACCATCCTCTTTGCCCGAGCCATAGTAGTCCAACAAGTCGTGCTCATAGTTTTTTATTTGGGCATTATCCTCACCGATGAGGATGTTGATGATATGCGCATCGTCAAATTTCTCTCCGATCTGTTTGATGAGGCTCAGCGCTCTATGCAGGTGTACCTCGCCGTCAATGTGTTCTTTGTGCCCGCAGCAGTTGTCGCACATATTATTACATCCTGCCTCGTTAAAGTTCTCGCCAAAGTAGTGCAACAGCTGTTTACGGCGGCAAACAGACGACTCCGCATAATCGATAACTTCTTTTAATATCTGGGTGCCGATCTCGCGTTCTGAAACCGGCTTGTCTTTCATGAATTTCTGGAGCTTGTCGATGTCCTTTTCCGAGTAGAAAGCCAAACAAACACCCTCACCGCCGTCACGGCCCGCGCGGCCGGTTTCCTGGTAATAGCCTTCCATGCTCTTTGGCACGTCGTGGTGGATCACATACCGCACATCGGGCTTGTCAATGCCCATGCCAAAGGCGATGGTAGCTACAATAACCTCCACGTCTTCCATCAAAAACTTGTCCTGTGTGTCGGCGCGTACTTTCGGATCGAGGCCAGCATGATAAGGCAGTGCCTTAACACCGTTCAGGGTTAGCACCTCGGCAACCTCTTCCACCTTTTTACGGCTGAGACAATAGATTATACCCGATTTCCCGGTATTTTGCTTTACAAACTTTACAATCTCTTTGATCACGTTCCGCTTGGCACGCACCTCATAAAATAAATTCGACCGGTTAAATGACGATTTGTAAATCGTCGCATTGTTCATCTGCAGGTTTTTCTGAATATCCTGCTGAACTTTTGGGGTAGCTGTAGCCGTTAATGCAATAATAGGGATGTTATCGCCAATATTGCTGATCACCTGCCTGATTTTGCGGTATTCGGGCCTGAAATCATGACCCCATTCCGAAATACAATGCGCTTCGTCAACGGCAACAAATGAAACGTTATTTAACCTCAAAAAGTCGATGTTTTCCTGCTTGGTAAGCGATTCAGGCGCAACATACAGCAACTTGGTTTTGCCGCCGAGCACATCTTCTTTAACCCTGGTAATATCTGATTTGGTTAGGGACGAATTTAAAAAGTGGGCAATGCTATCCGAGCCGCCGAAGGCCCGCAACTGGTCAACCTGGTTTTTCATCAAAGCGATCAAAGGGGATATTACGATCGCAGTACCTTCACTCATCAGCGCAGGCAACTGGTAACACATGGATTTTCCACCGCCGGTGGGCATGATCACAAATGTGTCGTTACCTGCAAGGATGTTTGTAATGATCGCTTCCTGCTCCCCCTTAAAATTATCAAATCCAAAAAAGTTCTGGAGATTGTCAAAAAGCGATTTTTTTGTTTCTATCATTATTTATATACGCTATTGTTACGAAAAGTTTAAATTAACAAATTTTTATCAATAAACGATGGATTTTCTTTAAAATTTTATACTGAAATGATTATTCGTTTTAAAACAATTCATTTAAATTTTGCTTAAAGTAAGCGTAACAAAGGCTTTATATATTTAATTTTATTTAATCCTTAAATTACAAATTATTGTTCAATTTTGCGTCCGTTATCCAGAATAATATTGTTTAAAAACAAATGAATAAAAACTACTATGCCATCATTATGGCAGGCGGTATTGGCAGCCGTTTCTGGCCCATTAGCCGCACTTCTCACCCCAAACAGTTCATTGACATACTCGGAACAGGAAAAACCCTCATCCAAAACACCTACGATCGCTTCCTGAAAGTGTGCCCGAAGGAGAATATTTACGTAGTCACCAACGAAATTTATACCACGCTGGTAAAAAAGCAGTTGCCGGATATGGCCGATAACCAGATACTGACGGAGCCTGTAATGCGTAATACCGCCCCTTGTATTGCTTACGGATCTTTCAAGATAGAAAGCCTTAACCCTGATGCCGCTATTGTTGTAGCGCCTTCAGATCACCTGATTTTGGACGAGCCAGCGTTTATCAGGTCCATCGAAAAATCACTGGAAGTGGCATCGCAGCATGGCTGCCTGGTTACCCTCGGCATTAAACCTTCACGGCCGGACACTGGTTATGGTTATATACAGTTTACCGATAATACTTTGGTTGACGATTTTCATAAAGTAAAAACCTTTACCGAAAAGCCAACGCTCGAGATCGCAAAAACCTTCCTTCAAAGCGGCGACTTTTTATGGAATGCGGGCATCTTTGTTTGGTCGGCCAAAGCCATCGTAAACGCATTTAACCAGTACCTGCCTGAAATGTTTGAAATATTCGCTGAAGCCAGGCCTGTCTATAACACCGACGACGAAAAACCACATATCCATAAATCATACCTGCAGTGCACCAATATTTCTATCGACTACGGCATAATGGAAAAAGCGGATAATGTTTATGTGCTTCCTTCCGACTTCGGCTGGAGCGATCTTGGCACCTGGGCTTCCATTTATGACCTGGCCGAAAAGGACTATGTGGGCAATGCCGTTATTCCATCCGAAAAGGTGATCATGTACGATTCATCCAACTGTATGGTGAATGTTCCCGGCGAAAAGCTGGTGATCCTGCAGGGACTGCATGATTTTATCGTAGTTGAAGCAAATAATACCCTCCTCATCTGCCCCCGCGACCAGGAACAAAACGTTAAAAAGGTTGTGGCCGACGTGAAGCAGCAGTTTGGGGTGAAGTATATTTAACCCCCTCCGCCCCCTTAACCCCCTAAAGGGGGGACAGGAGGCATTATGTTTTGATTTAAATTTTTCAGTTTCCCTCGCTCAAAGAGTTTAGCATTAAGTTCCCCCTTTACGGGGCGGAGGGGGTTGGGTTCCGCTGCCTTATCGCCTCGTACAAAACAACCCCCGTCGCAACCGATACATTCAGCGACTCAATCTCGCCAAACATAGGTATTTTAGCGAGGTGATCGGCGATGCGGATAATCTCATTCCGTACCCCATCCTCTTCCGAGCCCATCACGATAGCTGTCGGCGCGGTATAATCGGGTTTATAAATATAATCATTTGTTTTTTCCGTACAGCAAACCAGTTGGAGGCCGGACTCCTGCAGGAAGCGGATGGTTTGTAAAAAGTTCTCGTGCCGGCAAACGGGTATCTTATACAAAGCCCCTGCCGAGGTCTTCACAGCGTCAGGGTTGATCTGTGCCGAACCTTTGGCAGGGATGACGATAGCATGCACCCCCGCGCACTCGGCTGTCCTGGCGATAGCGCCCATGTTGCGTACGTCGGTGATGGAATCGAGCACTAAAACCAATGGCGTCTCTCCTCTTTCAAATATTTCGGGGATAATGTTTTCTATTTTTTGATAGATAATGGGCGAAATAAAAGCTACCGCGCCCTGGTGGTTTTTTGGCGTCAGCCGATCTAATTTCTCGACAGGTACCTGCTGGGCGGTTATCCCGTATTCGTGCAAAAGTGTTTTTAAGTCAGTTATTAATCCACCGCCAAGGCCCCGTTGAAGATACAAAGATTCGATTTCTTTGCCTGATTTAATGGCCTCTATAACAGCGCGTATACCAAAAATTAACTGGTTGCTTTCGCGGGCTTCGCGGTGGTTTATTGACATGATGTTAATAAAATTGAAGCGGCAAAAGTAGCCATATTAATTAACTTTAACAGGACACAGATACTGCTGAATAATTATTGATTTTTGATGAAATTAGCAAATTTAAGTTATTAACAAGTTTGTTACATGCTGATTTTCAGGCTGTAAAATACTTCCTAACAATCGGCTGTTAATTTCCGTCCGCTAAATTTCAACGAAATGCGGCATTTGCCAAAGCTTTTCAAAAGATGCTAATTGTTGATAAGCAGGGAAATTTTTGATATACTTTTGGTGCTATGATTATGGAGAACGAGAACCAATACAACAAGCCGAACACCGAACGCACCAGCCTTTCAGGCAGGCAGGGAAGCCGCGTAACCAACCCTACCCCTTACAGTGGTTTGGGTAAATTACCGCCCCAGGCAGTCGACCTTGAAGAGGCAGTTTTGGGTGCACTAATGCTGGAAAAGGATGCACTGTCATCGGTGATTGACATTTTAAAACCGGAGGTGTTTTATAAAGACAATCACCAAAAGATATTCACGGCGATAAAACAATTGTTTGAAAAATCACAGCCGGTAGATATTCTCACCGTAACGGCGCAGTTACGCCAGTTGGGCGAATTGGAAATGATCGGCGGCGCTTATTACATTACCGAACTGACCAACCGCGTAGCATCGGCGGCTAATATCGAGTTCCACTCCAGGATCATTATTCAAAAATTTATTCAGCGCGAGCTGATCAGGATATCAACCGAAGTGGTGCAGATGGCGTATGAAGACACCACCGACGTACTTGACCTGCTGGACCGTGCTGAAAAAAACCTTTTCGAGATCGCCCAGAATAACCTGCGCCGCGACTCACGCAAAATGGACGACCTGATGCACGAGGCCCTGAAGGAAATTGAAGCACTGAAGGACAAGAAAGACGGCCTTACCGGTGTCGCTTCCGGGTTTACCGACCTCGACCGGATGACCTCCGGCTGGCAAAAATCCGACCTGGTGATCATCGCCGCAAGGCCTGCCATGGGTAAAACGGCTTTCGTACTGAGTTGTGCCCGCAATGCGGCGGTCGACTTTAACAAACCGGTCGTAGTATTCTCGCTCGAAATGTCCTCAGTACAATTGGTAAACCGTTTGATATCCGGCGAAACGCATATCGAGCAGGAAAAGATACGCAAAGGCAACCTTGAGGAATGGGAATGGGCCCAAATACACTCCAAGATCCACCGGCTGGAACAAGCTCCTCTGATCATCGATGACACACCTGCTCTCAATATATTTGAATTTAGGGCGAAATGCCGCAGGCTTAAGTCTCAGCATGATATCCAGTTGATCGTGATCGACTACTTGCAGCTGATGCAGGGCAAGGCTGATGGCAAAGGCGGCGGTAACCGCGAGCAGGAGATCGGCAGCATATCCCGCGCATTAAAATCAGTGGCTAAAGAATTAAATGTGCCGGTGATTGCGCTTTCCCAGTTAAGCCGCGCGGTTGAAAACCGCCCCGGCGGTTCTAAACGGCCGATGCTGTCAGACTTGCGTGAGTCCGGCTCGATCGAGCAGGACGCGGATATGGTATTGTTCCTTTACCGGCCCGAGTATTACGGCCTCGAAGTGGACGAGGACAATAACCCAACCCAGGGCGTCGGCGAAGTAATTATTGCCAAGCACCGTAACGGCGAAACCGGGCGGGTACGGCTTAAATTCGTGGGCAAATACGTTAAGTTTACCGACCTTGAGGACAACGTTGGCGGGGCATTTCAACAAGGGAATCCGTTTGCAGCTATTGCCCCGTCAAATGATTTTGAAAAGCCAAGCAATTTTATCATCCGGCCATCCAGCATGAATGATATGGATGATGAGCAGCCGTTTTGAGGCGTAAAATTGTAGAGCAATACATTGCGTCTCGAAACGAAATTTCAGCATTTTAGACACATGTTGGACTATTACAGGAGACGCAAAATATTGCGATCTCTACAAATTTTTACAGAAGATTTGCTATTAAAGTAATGATTTTGCAAACACTCATTCCAGAAAACGAGAATTTTGAATTACCGGTAACATTGCCGAAAAGTTATTTAGGTAAAAAAGTGTATTGCCTTTTTTTTATAGAAGAAGAGGCGCAAAATATTCCTTTGTCGACTTCATCAACAAAGAAGCCGTCTGATTTTTTTGGTGTTTTAAATGAACATGAGGGTGATAAATTTGAAAATCAAATCAAAAAGTTCAGAAATGAATGGGATAGAAATGGCTGATTTTTTATTTGATAATTTTATTACTAAACATGGCCAGCCCATAGATTGTAATTTCTTCTGGTTTCTCACATTTTAACCAACTTTGTTTGCCAACCTGAAAAGAACACGGCCCATAGGTAAAAAGCCAAATTTCTCGTCCTTTCGAGGCTATCTGCAATTTTTTCAACACGTCATCCAGCATCCGGCCTTCAAACGGTGTGTACATGAAAAATACCGTCCCGTCTGAATAGTCCGCTTCACGGGCGTCAGCATTTATAAACTGCACATCAGGCAGGTTTAGCTGCCTGGCATAAGCTTTTGCATAATTGCAATAAGCCGGCTCAAATTCAATCCCTTTGGTTGTAAACCCGCTGAGCAGGTTCACCAATATGCCAACCTGCCCCAGTCCTGACCCTAAGTCATAAAAAACATCTCCTTTGCTGAAATTAGCTTTGTCCACCAGCTCGAAAATGATCCTGGCCGGTGTCTTTTGGTAAAAAACCATTTCGGGTTCTCTTGCTCTTGTTTCTTCGGGAAGTGTTGCAATCGGGAACAAGCCGTCCATAAACACATCAAGGTTATCATAACCTATTGTAGCTTGATTTGCGCTTTCTTTTAAACTGTCACCAACAAATTCCTCAATCATATCCCTGAACGCCGCTCTTCTGCACCCACCCATTTGTATCTTTGCGCGAAGTCGCCCAAACAAGTCTATATTAATTTTTTCCAACTGAAGCTTTATCCGCTCCGCATCCCGTTTTAGGTCAGCAAGTTCCAGGGCGTGACATAGATTTTGAGAAAAGCCATCAATCCGTTCAATAATGTGGAATTCGAGGTCATCGATTACGTCGGCCCGGCTGCTAAAGTTTTTTTCGTCGTAAAGTGAGTGATTTTTCTCAATGATCTCAATATCAGCCCGTAGTTCGGAAATGCCCCTTTCCAATTCTAAATTGCCCGGTTTAGGCCCTTTTGTATTTTTGTCAGCCACAATTAAACTTTCAAAAAATAAGGCCTAAAGCCACGCCTAAAACTATGATGACCGGCGCTTTTATTTTGGTAAAGTTTAGCAGCAAAAAAGTAACGGCCATTACCACGTAGGCCATCCAGTGCAAGCCGAAGGGTTTGGTGAGCAGGATAAGCGCCGTCGCCATAAAACCCACCGCTACGGCATTTATCCCGCTAAGTGAGTTTTTGATCATCGTTATCTTTTTTAAATCTTCCCAAAAAGGCACGATAAACAAGATGAGGATGAGGCCCGGCGTATTCAGCCCGATAACGGCAACGGCGCTGCCGGCGATCTGGCCCCAAATGCCGTGACCTTTATTCCCCATGCTCAATCCGCCCAAAAACGAAGAGAATGAAAAGGTCGGTCCGGGCAATATTTGTTGTAAGGCATAGCCCGAAAGAAACTCTGAACCGCTTAAGTAATGCTTTACCTGCACAAACTCGGTATAAAACAAAGGCACTAACACCTGGCCCCCGCCAAATATCAGTATGCCGTTGCGGTAAAAGTTTTCGAATAAGCGGATAGGTAAACTAAACGGCGAAGTTTGTTTTACAATTGCGCCTAAGGCAGCAAAAAACAACAGGATACCAATAAAATAAGTCACCTTATTGGGGTTTACGTTTGCAAATAAGCTCACGCGTAAAGCGCTTTCCTGCGGTTGCGTCTCAAGCGCCGACGAAATCATGCCGCCCATCATTATCAGCAGCGGGAATGCATAGGCGCTCTGTAGAATGAGCGTTGCGACGAGTGAGCCGATCGCGAGCATTGTGCTAACCCTGGTCTTTAAAAACCTATTGGCAAAAGTATAAGTGGCATAAGCCACAATGCCGACGGCTACCGGCTGTACAAACCGTAAAACGTGGGTAAACTTGGTTTGCCCGGCAAATTCCTTATAACTTATTGCCGCTAAGCACATAATGGCTGCTGACGGCAGCATCCATATCAAAAAAGCAATAATAGCAAGCCGCAATTTTCCGACTTTCCATGCAATACCCACCAGCGTTTGGGTAGACGACGGCCCGGGCAAAAGCTGCGCAAGGGCATTCAGCTCGATTAGTTCCTCCTCGGTAACATAGCGCCTTTTCTCTACAAACTCGCGCAGCAAAACGGCAATATGCGCCTGCGGCCCGCCAAAGGCCGTAAACGTATAGATGATCACATCGCGGATAAATAGTAGCTGGCGTTTTTTCATCGGTTCATTCGTTCATTATTTCATTGGTACTGCAAGCGGCATGTTTAGTTCAAAAATTACTAACGTATTAAAAATACATCCATTATATCCTTGTTACAACCAATGAACCAATGAACTAATCGTCCATCAATTCGTCATAAACGGCCTGCAGCTCCGAATAAGCATGATTATCCCGTTTCTCGCGTGTTATTTTCATTCCAGTTTCATACGTATTCACCGCATCATCCCGGCGGCCCAGCGCTTCGTAAAGCTTTCCGAGATGATAATAGGTGCCGGTGTAATCGGCATGGTTACTGGCCAGGTCCTCGTAATATCCCAGGGCTTTTCCGGTTTGGTTAAGCCGCAGGTATTCCGTTGCAAGCGCATATTTTAAAAACGGGTCGTTTGGCTCGTTCTTTATAAATTCAAGCAGTTTTTCTAATCTGTTTACCTGCATTTTAAAGTCTATCTTTTTTAATTAAATTTGCACAAATCTATTGGTGTGATCAGCAATCAACGACAGCTAATAGCTTGGTTTTATTTTAACAACACGTTCCAATGAAGATACTGGTTTGCATAAGTAACGTACCTGATACCACCACAAAAATAACTTTTACTGATAATAACACGCAATTTAATACTGCCGGGGTACAATTTATCCTCAATCCTTACGACGAAATTGCACTTGCGCGTGCTATTGAGCTAACCGACGGCGGTAATGGATCGGTAACGGTGATCAACGTTGGTGAAATTAACACCGAACCCACCATCCGCAAAGCGCTTGCAATTGGTGCGACAGATGCCGTGCGCGTAAATGCCAAACCGCACGATGCCTGGTTTGTTGCTTACCAAATTGCGCAATATGTGAAAGCAAATCCATGCGACCTGGTATTAACCGGCCGCGAGTCCATTGATTATAACGGCTCGAAAGTTGCCGCTATGCTGGGCGAATTGCTGGATATTCCGTCAGTTTCCATTATTAAGAAACTCGACATAAACGGCAGCAAGGTAACCGTGGAGCGTGAAATTGAAGGCGGCAAGGAAGTCCTGGAAATGCCTTTGCCGATTGTGGCCGGCTGTGCCGAGGGCGTTGCCGAACCAAAAATACCCAATATGCGCGGCATAATGTCCGCACGTACAAAACCATTAGTGGTTATTGAGCCTGCCGAAGTAAAAACATTTTCGGAAGTGCTGAGTTATGAAACACCGGCCCCCCGCGGGCAGGTAAAACTGGTGCCCGCCGATGATGTTGCAAAGCTGGTAACATTATTGCATGAAGAAGCCAGGGTGATTTAATTTATTAGCTACGATTTTATAAACCAATATGCCTGTTTTAGTCTACACGGAAAATGCCGACGGGAAATTCAAAAAATCAACCTTTGAGGTGGTTTCCTACGCCCGCGCCATTGCCGATCAAAATAACACTTCGTTAACCGCTATCTCCATTGGGAATGTAAGCAAGGACGACTTGAATTTACTTGGAAAATACGGCGCTGAAAAAGTGCTGAACGTTTCGAACGACAAGTTAAAAAACTTTGTCAACCAGGCTTACGCATCGGTAATTGCCGAAGCCGCCAAAAAAGAAGGCGCCGATGTTGTTGTACTGTCCAATTCTTTTTCGGGCAGGGGCCTGGCGCCGCGCATCGGGGTTAAACTGGAAGCAGGCGTAGCCGATGGGGTTGTTTCGTTACCGGAGCAAGCCGGCGGCAAATTTATCGTCAAAAAAACCGCTTTCTCAGGTAAGGCTTTTGCAAGGGTTGAGCTCACTTCGGCTAAAAAGGTTATCTCGCTTATTCCCAATTCCTATAAGGTTGTTGAAACTAATACCGCGGCAAAGTTGGAGGATTTTAATGCTGACATAAAGCAATCTGACCTGACGTCAATTATCAAAGAAATCGTGCGTTCAACCGATAAAGTTTCGCTGCCGGATGCCGATATTGTCGTATCGGGAGGCAGGGGGCTTAAAGGGCCTGAAAATTGGGGTATGGTTGAAGAATTAGCTGATCTGCTTGGCGCTGCGCTGGCCTGCTCAAAGCCCGTGTCAGATGCCGGATGGCGCCCCCACAGCGAACATGTTGGGCAAACAGGTATTGCAGTCAGTCCAAATTTGTATATTGCAATAGGAATTTCAGGCGCCATACAGCACCTTGCGGGTGTAAGTTCGTCAAAGGTGATCGTTGTGATAAATAAAGATGCAGAGGCGCCATTTTTCAAAGTGGCGGATTACGGCATTGTAGGCGACGCATTTGAAGTTGTACCAAAACTAATTTCGGCAATAAAGGAATATAAAGCTTCGGCATAAAAGGATCTGTTGAGATGGGTAACGACATGAAAAAAATAAAGCTGGATATTGTTGGCTTATCCTACAGCCAAACACAATCCGGCGCCTATGCCCTGGTTTTAGGGGAAGTTAGCGGCCGCCGCAGGCTCCCGATCATTATCGGCGCATTCGAAGCACAGGCCATCGCCATCGAAATAGAAAAAATGACGCCCAGCAGGCCACTGACCCATGACCTGTTTAAAAGCTTCGCCCAGGCCTATCATATCACCGTACAGGAAATCATTATCTATAACCTGGTCGACGGTATTTTTTATTCAAAACTAATGTGTTTTGACGGAAAAAGAACCGTAGAGATCGATGCCCGCACTTCCGACGCCATTGCAATAGCAGTCAGATTCGACTGTCCCATCTATACTTACGAGTTTATCCTGTCTACTGCCGGGATTGTGATCGAAGGAAATGATTTTGTTTACCTGGAAAACATCAACGATGCGCCCGAGGAAAAAATAGTTTCACCGGCCGGCGGATATAATTCGCTCAGCGTTGATGAGCTTAAAACCAGGCTGCAGGAAGCCCTGGCGGAAGAATCATACGAAAAAGCCGCCAAGATCCGCGATGAACTGAACAAGCGGAAGGCTTCTTGATTTCGGTCCCGATAGTTATCGGGATCGGAATTTCGATTTCGGATTTGTGATTTTGGCTTATAATTTATATCCCATCAATTTTTCCTTACGCTTCAGATTTCATATTTAATTCCTTATTTTCCCGACGAATATGAATGCGGGTAACTCTCTTACTTAAATCACAGCCTTATGAGCATTAAGTTGCGTTTGATCATAATGAACTTCATGCAGTATTTTATATGGGGATCGTGGCTTTTAACCATCGCTCATTATTGGTTCGACAATAAAATGGGCACGGCAACGCAGTTTTCGGCCATTTTTTCTACCATGGGCGTCTCCGCCATTTTTATGCCGGCTTTATCCGGCATACTTGTTGACAGGGTAATCAACGCCGAGAGACTGTATGGAATCATGCATATTCTGGGCGCAATGGTACTGTTTTGCCTGCCGCTTGTCAAAGACCCTACCATTTTCTTTTGGGTGATGCTTTTAAACATGCTGTTTTATATGCCCACCATTTCACTCTCTATCACAGTTGCTTATACCGCCCTTAAAAACAATAATCAGGATGTTGTGACGATGTTTCCCCCGATACGCACAATCGGAACGATCGGATTCATCGCGGCAACATGGATGGTGACATGGACAAACAACGAATCGTCGTCAAATCAGTTTTATATCGCTTCAACTGTTGCGTTAATACTCGGCTTGTATGCTTTTACACTTCCAAAGTGCCCACCCCTTTCGCATAAAACAAAGAAAAAATCATTTATTGATGCATTGGGTTTAAATGCCTTTTCCTTGTTTAAAACCCCAAGATTTGCGGTTTTCTTTATTTTCTCTATGCTATTGGGTGCGGCTCTTCAACTTACAAATGCCTATGGCGATGTTTTTTTGGGCGATTTTAAAAGCGTGCCTGCTTACAAAGGCACATTCGCTGTAACGCACCCCGCAGCTATTATTTCTATATCGCAGGCTTCAGAAACGCTCTTTATTTTGGCGATTCCGTTTTTTCTCAAACGATTCGGAATAAAAAACGTGATGCTCATCAGTATGCTGGCCTGGGTATTGCGTTTTGGGCTTTTCGCCATTGGCGATCCGGCCGGCGGCCTTTGGATGATCATTTTATCCTGTATAGTTTATGGTATGGCGTTCGATTTCTTTAATATCTCAGGGTCTCTGTTCGTCGAAACACAAACGCCACCCGAAATTAGAGGGAGCGCCCAGGGATTATTCATGATGATGGTAAACGGCTTCGGCGCTTTATTTGGAAGCCTAAGCAGCGGCATCATCATCGATAAATTCTTCCTCCTTCCCGATCACAGTAAAAACTGGCATGGCATCTGGCTCTCATTTGCGGCCTACGCACTTGCCATCGCCGTAGTTTTTCCATTTGTCTTCAGGTATAAACACAATGCGGCGTTAAAACACGCCATTCAAAAAGTATAATACGTTGAACTAAATAATGAAAAAACACTACCGGCACGAAAATGATTGTTTAAACTGCGGCGCCGCGCTGCAGGGCAAATATTGCCATGTTTGCGGCCAGGAGAACCTGGAAATAAAGGAAACCTTTGGCCACATGATGAACCATGCCATCAGCGATTACTTTCATTTCGACCACCAGTTTTTTCACACTCTAAAGCCCTTGCTTTTTAAACCGGGCTACTTAACCAATGAATATATGGCGGGCAGGCGGGCGCAATACCTGCACCCGGTTAAGATGTACATCTTTATCAGCCTGGTTTATTTTTTACTGGTATTTCAGCAAAAAAGCGGCCCCGTTCAAATCAATCAACCGCCTGGTTCCCTAAAAGAGATTGCGAAAGCAGCTGACCAAATTAATCATACCCCATATCTCTCCGCGCAAGCGAAAAAAAAGTCGATAAACGAGCTTTATCTCGACGGCGGGTATAAAATGGAGAACAACCATTGGGTAATTGACACCTCAAGAAAAGCAAGGCAAAGGGCCGAAGAAAATAAGCACGTTGTTAATCCATCAACATCGGACACCACTTATGAGGAGTACATGGCCAATCAGCAAAAACTTCCGGAGGCAAAACGCGATGGCTGGTTCGAGCGATACTATAACCAAAAGGCATTTGCGATAAACACACAAAAGATAGACCTGGTAGAGACGATAGAAGACAGCCTAAAGCACAATTTCCCAAAAATGATGTTTTTACTGCTGCCTTTATTTGCGCTGATCCTGATGGTGACGTTTTATCGAAGTAAAAAGTTTTACGTTGAACACCTGATATATGCGTTCCATCTGCATTGCTTTATATTTCTTTTTTTATCCATAATTCTCCTGGTCGAATTTATTGTTCCGGCCACCTGGAAAACATTTAACGGCTGGCTGGCCTTTGCGGCGGTGATCGCCATCCTTTGGTATGTCTATAAGTCGCTGAGGGTAGTTTACCATCGGAGCCGCTGGCGTACCATTTTCAAAATGATAGGAATGTATCTGATGTACTTCCTTTCATTTTTAGTGTGCATTTCGTTACTCGTGATGATCACTATTTTTACGGCTGCATAATTGTCATTTATCCGCGACAGCTATAATCACCCCGAAATCGCCATCGGTCTGCGTCCATTTTTTTTCGGGGATATAAGCGCGCGAAACAAAACCATCCAGGTAAAGGGCATTTTTACAGCCCATCGATTTAAAATAATTTGCGAAGTCGTAAAAATTTACGGCAGTCTTCGATATTGCAAAAACAACGCGGTTATCCGGCAGTATCCCTACCCCATTGCGTATGTTCAGGTTGGTTGAACCTGGTTTGAAAGTGGCAGGTATAGCTCCATCGATCAGCAGCATCGGCCCCGATTGGGTGGCATATTTTACTTGATCGTTATTCTGAAAATTTTTGGTATCGCAAATGGCCGGCGCGGCGCTGTTCGTTATATAAAATACGCCGTTTGGTTTGATATAAAAGTTGCCGTTACCGGAAGATGTATCCAACGGAGATCGCACCAGCCCATTTTCGATAAAAAGCCCTTTGGGCGAATGATCCGGTCCATACATGCCGCCGTTCATCGCAAACAGCAGTTTTCGGCCGCTTTTTTCAAGCCATGACTGCAGGTTCCCGATGCTGCCAAAATTTTTGCCCTGGTCGTCCCTCCAATACATAACCGCGCTTTGCTTTTTGCAATCGACGGTAAACGTGATAAACCGGTCATCGTCAACCTGCTTTATCTTGCCGAAACCGAATATTAACGTTAGTGAAAGAAAGAATACCGCTGTCAGAGACGCTTTCAGGCTGTTTTTCATACGATAGTAAATGTAGGAAATTTGACCGGATGCGACTATTCGCTGCATAAAAAAGGCAAGGCTAACCCAATAGCCCTGCCCGATAAAAGGTTTATGTAATTATTTTAAAAAGCGGTCAGCGCAACGGTAGGCTTCCCGGTAGGGTCAAATGCTCCAGAGCCATAACCCTGCCAGTTGTTGTAGGCCTCCGGTTCCCAATAAAACACGCCCAAACCATTACTTCCTGACACTGATTTCACTTTCGTGATCAGGTCGCTCAAAAATGATTTACAGGTTGATGCGGCATTCTCGCTCATGCCTGCCTCGCAGATCATCACCTGTTTGCCATAGCGCGAAACCATGTCGTTCATATTGGTTAAACATTCGCTGTTTAGTGTAGACCAGTTGCTTGTTGTTGGGTATAAGGACATACCGATCACGTCCCAGCTTGCCCCGTTGGCTTTAAGCCCGTCAAAAAGCCACCTGAAGGTAGTATTGTCATACCCATTAGCCAGGTGTACAATTACTTTGCACGACGGAAAAACAGCTTTGGTAGCATTATAACCACAATTAACCAGCCAGGCAAAGTTTTTCATATTAGTGGATGCCTGCCCATCCGGCCATAACATGCCGTTGCTGGTCTCATTACCCACCTGTACCCATGTTGGCGTAATACCGTTTGATTTTAAGGTATTTAAAGTGGCCAATGTATAGTTGTAAGTAGAATTCATTAAATCCGTAAAATCCTCACTTGCCCAGGCAGCCGGGACAGTTTGATCCCCCGGATCGGCCCAAGTGTCACTGTAATGAAAATCGATCAGAATGCTCATCCCGGCATTTTTAGCCCGGATGGCTTTTGCCACCACATCAGCGGTATTGCACCAGCCGCCCGAGGGGTTTACCCAAGCCCTAAGCCTGATAGCGTTGATACCGAGCCCCTTCAAAACAGTAAAAAGGTCCTGTTGCGTCCCGCTGCTGTTGTAAAATTTCAGCCCCGAGGCCTCCATCTGGGTAACCCAGCTTACATCCGAGCCATTGGCGAACGATGTGGATGCAAGCGGCTGCGTCAGGTTTGTGCCGATCTTTGGTGACGATTGCAAGGTCTGCTGGTTACCGGCGTCTTTTTTGCAGCCAAAGCCAAGACACAGCGCAACGGCTGTGCAAATTGTAATTGTTGCTTTCATAATGATTGGTTTTTTTTGGTTTATATTGGTTTACTTGATTACAGATTTATTTATGTCATATTTACATTTATTTTAGCACGCAAAAAAATGCCCGCTATTTGCGGGCCTTCTAATTATTTATCGGATTTTATGACGGATAGTGTGGTGATTTTAACGCAAAGATGCAGAGAAGACGCGGAGGCCACAAAGTTTTTAAATTTCATACTATGCTGTTTTAAACGTTAAATACTTATAAAAAATCCTCCTCCGCGAACACTGTGCCTTCTTTGTGTCTCTGTGTTAAAAACCCGGATAGTTAGTCTTCAACCATACAAACTATCATAGAACCAATTATCAATTTCCAAAAGCATCCAATGCCTCTGTTGGCTTGCCGCTGTTGTCAAAAGCTCCGAGTCCGTAACCATTGTTATATGCCTCAGGCTCCCAGTAAAAAACACCAAGCCCGCTTCCACCCGACACCGAATTTACTTTCGTAATGATATCGGTAAGGAAATCCCGGGCTGTGGAGGGCGCATTTTCGGGCATGCCAACTTCAACCAGCATTACAGGTGTTGAATAACGCGCTATTACTGCATTTATATTGGCAAGGCACTGATTATCGATCGCTTGCCAGGTGCTACCGGTAGAATAACTGGGATATAAAGACATGCCGATGATATCCCATTGAGCTCCATTGGCCTTTAAACCGTCAAACATCCATTGATATAAACTATTGTCAAATCCGTTTGAAAGGTGAACGATAACTTTTGTGGTACTGCTTACAGATTTAACGGCTTTGTAACCTTGCTCAACCAATGCAGCAAAATTTGCCATGCTGGAAGTGGCATTACCCATCGGCCAAAGCATCCCGTTATCCGTTTCATTACCCACCTGTACCCAATCCGGCGTAATTCCATGATTTTTCAGGGTATCCATAACGCCGACAGTGTAGGTGTACATGGTACTTTGCAATGTGGCAAAGTCGAGGGATGCCCATGCCGCCGGCACGGTTTGATGCCCGGGGTCGGCCCAAACATCGCTATAGTGAAAATCGATCAGCAGTTTCATCCCTGCATTTTTTGCACGGATAGCTTTGGCCAGCACATCGGCCGTATTGCACCAGCCGTCAGATGGATTTACCCAGGCGCGCAGCCTGATCGAATTAAATCCCAGGCTCTTTATTAACGTAAACAGGTTCTGCTGGTTGCCGTTTTTGTCATAAAATTTAACTCCGGTCGACTCGAACTGCGTAACCCAACTGATATCGGCCCCCTTTGCAAAAGTAGCCGCCACAACAGGGGGAGTATACGTAGTTGGCGTTGGCGTTGGGGTAGGTGTACCCGATTTATTAGAACAGGCAGTGATAAACAAAAACGAAACAATTGCACAAGCCAGCAACACTTTTTTCATATGGGGTAAATTCATAAATAATTGGTTAAGCCTATGGCCTAAACAAATATATAACAGAAAATGGAAAAATAAAATGTTAGTTTGACATTTTTTATTATTTTCGCTATTAGACTGTCACTCAGTTTCTTAAAAATCAACATCGATTCAGGAAAAAGCGAACAAACAAAATCACGCCTGAATGGTTTACTAAAAACCAAAGTTGCAACAATGAAAAAAAGGCGCCCTCCGTTTAACCGAGGGCGCCTTTTTATGTGTTTTTTTTATTTCTTAGCCTTCAAACTTGTAGCCAACGCCTTTTACAGTAGACACAACTTCGTCGCCCAGCTTCTCACGCAGTTTGCGGATATGCACATCAATGGTGCGGTTAGTTACCACTACGGAATCTTCCCAGATATTTTTAAGGATCACTTCGCGGGTATAAACTTTACCTGGTTTGGACGCCAGCAGGTAAAGCAGCTCAAATTCTTTTTTAGCTAAAACTACCTTAACCCCTTTTTGATAAACCAGGTAAGCTTCGCGGTCGATCACCAGGTCGCCAATCTCAAGCTTATTTTCGGTAACGTCTTCAGCAGGAGCATTACGGCGTAAAATTGCGTTTATCCGGCTTACCAGGGCTCTTGGCTTTATCGGTTTGGCAATATAATCGTCAGCGCCGACATTGAAACCGGCAATCTCCGAATATTCTTCGCTGCGGGCCGTCAAAAATACCATAAAAGTGTTTTTGAACTCCGGCATGGTGCGCATGATCCGGCAAGCCTCTATCCCATCCATCTTGGGCATCATGATGTCCAATACGATCAGGTCGGGAAGTGTGCGCTTGGCCTCGGCAACCGCTTCCTGGCCGTTGCGTGCCAAAAATACCTGGTAACCTTCTTTTTTCAGGTTGTATTCAATCAGCTCCAAAATATCCGGCTCATCGTCAACAATAAGAATTTTCTGTTTGTTTGAGGTGCTCATGCGTTAAATTTTTGCGTAAAAGTAGCTGCGCAAAAGAATAATACGGTAAATTTAATATTAAAAAATTGTTAAATGTTACCTTATTTTAACGATTTATTGAGGCTTGCTAAATGTTTTCTTTAAAAATTCTTCAAGATCGGTTCCGGTTATGTTTTTTGCGATGATCACACCGGCCGGATTAAGTATAAAATTGGAAGGAATTGCTTCGATGTGATACAACCGCTCAGTGGGCCCTTCAAAGTTTTTTAAATCTGACGCGTGCGCCCAGGTTAGTTTGTCATGGTCGACCGCTTGCTGCCAGGCGCCTTTATCTACGTCAAGCGAAACGCCTAATATATTAAGGCCCAATGGATGATAAATTGCATATTGTTTAACCACATTCGGGTTTTCCTGCCGGCAGGGCCCGCACCACGATGCCCAAAAATCAACCATAACATATTTGCCCCTGTAATCAGATAGCTTAACAGGCTTCCCATCTATTCCGCCGGTAGTAAAATCGGGGGCTACATGCCCAACTGTTATCGGCTTGATGGCCATTTTAGCTTGAATAAATTGCTGAACGGCCGGGTTGTCTTTAAATTTATCTTTAATGGTATCCGCATAAGCAACCAGCTCCGACTCGTACTTCATCGAATCAAGAGAGGAAGCTGCGTAAAAGCTTGCCAGCGAGTTGATGTTCTCGTTCATGAACTTGAGTACGGCCACGCTGTAATCATTAAAGTTCTTCTTCAAGACGGGCAGATATACCTTTACCAGCGAATCGGATTTTTTCAGCGAATCTTTTCCCTTCCCGATGCCCTGAGCTTTATTCATGTACTCTTCGCTGATCTTATTGTTAATATCGCCGTATTGGTTGCTCAGCTTATTAAACTCCTTGATCTTCTCCGATTCGTCCGAGCCCTTGATGGTATAAGCATGGGCTTTATCCATTAAATCAGTGTTGAATTCGATCTCGTCACCATTTTTAGCGATAAAGTCAAATATGCTGCCACCAATCCGCATCCGGTACAAATTAGGATAAGGTGCGTTGTGCTTAAACTGAAACTTGCCCTGCTCGCTTATAGTGGTCGAGTCCACAACGGCAATTCCATTGGCCGTTTCTGTTATCAGGCTTATTTTTTTCAGGCTGCCGGGGTTAGTTATCGTTCCGGAAACAGTGAATGCGCTCTTGTCCTTGCACGAAAACAGGAACAATGGCAACAAGATGAGGATGCTGTAATAAACTACGTTTCTTTTCATTTCTTTAATTTATGAGATTCGAGATGTGAGATGTGAGATATGAGACTTTAAAACAGTCTGGCCAACTTTTGTCTCACATCTCACACCTAAAATCTATTTATTTGGATTCTAACTCTTTAATTAACAATTGATTTGTTTTTTGCGGGTCAATCTTTCCTTTCGAGCTTTTCATAATTTCGCCCATAAAAAGCCCTAAAACGCCCTTTTTGCCCTTTTGATATTCAACTACCTTGTCGGGATACTTTGCTAAGGCATCCTTAATAAACTGGTTAACATCTGTTTTTTCAGCGCTGATCAGGATGTTCAGTTCCCTGGCAAGTTCCCCTGCATTTTTCCCCGGTGATTTTAATAACGCCGGGAAAAGCTTTTGGGTTGCCAGTGAATAGTTGATTTTACCGGTATCAATCAGGCCAATCATTCCCGCAAGCCGGTCCGGTGCAATTTCAAAATCATCAAAGGTCCTGCCCGATTCATTCAAATAGGACTTAACCGGCCCCATCAGCCAGTTGACAGCTGCTTTGCAGTTGGAGGTATGCTGCAGCAAATCCTCAAAATACAAAGCGAATTCCTTTTCGGCCGTAATAACCCCGGCGTCATAATCCGACAAGCCCAGCTGCTGTGTATATTTATTAAATAGTTCGTTTGGCAATGCGGGCATGTTGTTTCTCAGTTCCTGCAGGTATGCCTGGGTCAATATTACGGGAGGCAGATCGGGTTCGGGAAAATAGCGGTAATCGTTTGCCATTTCCTTTGACCTTAGCACCGAAGTTTCGCCGGTATCGGCATTAAAGTTTAACGTATTTTGGTCAATATAGCCGCCGTCTTCCATTAGGGCAACCTGGCGTTCAAATTCATGCTCGATGGCACGCTGCACGTTGCGGATAGAGTTTAGGTTTTTAACCTCGCAGCGGTTATTAAAAACGGTTGAACCTTTTAGCCGCACCGAAATATTGGCATCACAGCGCATGCTGCCTTCTTCCATATTGCCATCACAAATACCAAGAAACCGAACCAGTTTGCGCAATTCAGTTAGGAATTGGCCCGCCTCCTCGGCGCTCCGCATATCAGGCTCGGATACGATCTCGATCAGTGGCACCCCTGCCCTGTTCAAGTCGATCAGTGAGTCTTCATGATGCTGGTCGTGCATGCTTTTACCGGCATCCTCTTCCATGTGGATATGGTGTATCGCGATATTTTTGGTTACCCCGCCACTAAGCCGCACGGGTACAAAGCCGCCTACACAAATGGGCAGATGATCCTGCGTGATTTGGTAACCCTTGGGCAGGTCGGCATAAAAATAGTTTTTGCGGGCAAAGGTATTGTACAGGTTTATGGTGCTGTTACAAGCAAGGCCCATCTTAGCTGCATATTCCGCCATTTTTTTATTGATGCGCGGCAAGGTGCCCGGATGCCCCAGCGAAACAGGACTGATATGACTGTTCGGCCCGCCGCCGAATGCCGCGGAATCGGATGAAAAAGATTTGCTTAACGTAGATAATTGCGCGTGTACTTCCAACCCTACAACCAACTCATATTTATCACTTATTTCGGCAGTAATACTCGACATAATAATTATTCAGCGTCACACAAAAAACCGCTTTTCGGATGCCAAAGATAAAGTTATTACTTATTAGTGGGATATATTTTTTGCGGAGGATGGATTATCTAACAAACCCAAAAGTCGTGCTGTCCGCCAATTTGGCGGATCAGCATCCCATCATACAGGTAGACGCCAAACAGGTAACCAATATATAGGTCACCCAGCGCCCGGTTCCCTGTCCCTTCATTACTTAGCGTGTGGGGTGCTGATCCGCCAAATTGGCGGACAAGCATGACTTCTCTTTTATAGGAAACTCTTGGCCTTCTCCAACGCTCTATCCAGACCTTCCAGGTCACTCCCACCCGCTGTAGCGAAAAATGGCTGGCCACCTCCCCCACCTTTAATCTCCTTAGCCAGCTCACGCACGATGTTACCGGCGTTCAAGCCCTTCTCTTTAACCACATTTTCTGCGATCATTACAGTCAAAGAAGGTTTTTCACTAATCTCCGCCGCTAACACCAAAAACAGGTTCGGAACAATATCCTTCAGCTGGTAAGCCAGGTTTTTAATTGCGTCGGCATTGGGCAAAGTTACTTTTTGGGCGATAAAGTTAATACCGTTTATGGTTTCAGCCTTTTGCGCCAGGTCATTTTTTAGGCCTGATGATTTCTCCAGGATCGATTTTTCGATCTCTTTTTTTAGCCG
>JABDHD010000036.1 GCA_013285685.1 Bacteroidota bacterium | reverse complement strand
GTATTCGTTCAGCCGGTTGGCTTCAGACAGGGTTTCGGTTTCGGCAGGTATTTCTGATTTTTCAAGCGCTACGATATACTTTGCATTATTGGCCACATTCCATTGCCGGGTTTCGCCGTTATAGGAATGTGCCGAAGGGCCAAGTCCAAGGTATTTTACACCCTTCCAATAGTTGGAATTGTGCCTGGAATAGTTTCCCGGTTTGCAAAAATTCGAGATTTCGTAATGCTCAAAGCCATGCGCCTGCATGGCGTCCATCAGCAAAATAAACTGTTCGGCGCTTTGCTGTTCATCCATCGGCTGCTGCTTTTTTGTTTTAATGAAAGAAGCCAGTGCCGTCCTCGGCTCAACCGTCATCGAATAGGAGGATACATGAGGAATATCCAGCGCAAATATTTTATCCAGGTTATATTTCCATTTTTGATCAGTAAGCAATGGATAACCGTAGATCAGGTCGGCGGTTATATTTTCAAAACCGGTATCCTGCGCCCTTTTTACGGATGATTCCGCTTCATTTGCGCGATGGGCCCGGTTCATCCATGCCAGATCTTCATCAAAAAACGATTGTATGCCGATGCTCAGCCGGTTCAGGCTCGTTTGCCGCAGGGCCTGTAGCTTTTCTTTGCTAAGGTCGTCCGGGTTGGCTTCTAAAGTGATCTCGGCATTCGCCGATACGGTGTGCAGGTTTGTTATGGTGTTTAACAGGATGTTTATTTCATCCGCATTTAAAACCGATGGCGTACCGCCGCCAAAGTAAACGGTTTCAACAGTTTCGCCGGCGAGGTAATCTTTTTGAAGTTTAATTTCTTTGATAAGGGCCTGTATCAGTTCGTCCTTATATTTTAATGATGTACTGAAATGAAAATCGCAGTAATAACAGGCTTGTTTGCAAAAGGGGATATGGATGTAAATACCGGCCATGTTGTTATGATAAATAAATGAAGGATCAGTTTGTTGGCGATCTTAACTCAGCTCATGCGCTTCCTTCAACATGCTGAGCCCCTTCTCCCAGCGATAAAGGCCTGCACCAACGGCCGCCGCCACGATCAATTCAAAAGCAGCTTTTTCGTTCCCTGTTTTTTGCATGACTTTTTTTACCTGCTCATCTGTGATCTTATAGGCCGCCAGGCCGATTTGCCGGGCCAGGTCGTCATAGGCTGCTTCTCCCACAGCAGGTCCGCCGGCTGCCCGCTTTGCCATGGCCTGGCGAAGCGCTATGTCCATTGTTCCCGGTCCTTCCAAAACACGTTTGCGTAACGCTTCGGCCAGCGCCCGATGGTCGGGGTGGCCGAGTAGTTTGCTTTTGCCAAATACGTAACCTTTTTCCAGCATCCTGGGCGCCGAGCGGGAGAAATCGCCGTCATCCGGAATAGCGAAATTCAAGGCGTCAGCCAGGCGAACTGTAATACTGAACAGAGTGACAACCGCCATGGCATCTTCAAGGTCCTGCTGTGTCATCCCATCGCGCAACAGTGTAATAACGTCTTCCGGTTTGAGTTGATCGGGCGTTTTGGCAAATATTTCCAGGAAAACCAGGATGGCTTTTACTTTTGACGACAATTTTGCCTGCCTAAAATCTTCAACTGCCGCATCCACGAGCGTTTTATCCAAAGCCAATAAGGCAATAGCAGTATGAGCTTTGACACAGAATGTACATGAATTCCATTTGGCCGTTAGTGCCGCGAAAAGTTCCCGCTCCCCAACCGACCAACTGCTTTCTCCCCGCATGGCAGCCTGTGTCCAGCCAGTCATCGGCTTACCGTAAAAGTCCTCATGGTACATAACGATTCGCGCGGCGTCGGGCAGCCGCATTCCTGATACCATGGAGATAAACCTGATCAAAAGAGCCTGGAAGAAACCACCTCCTTTTTCTACTTTAGTAAGACGCATACAATTCTTTTTTTTAATTGTTGTGCAGCATTGGCCGCTAATTTACTTATGTTATTTAACAAAACCTTTATACGGACGGTTTCGCAGCATTACCCATGTCCGGTCATATGATACCAGGTAGTGCGCCATGACTATTAAGGCCATTAGCTCACTTAGCTCAGGTTTGCCCAGTTGATACAAAGCCCAAACTGCCCAGCCAAACAGGGCAAGTTCCAGCAACAGCCTTATTGGGCCCGGGGTTTCAACAGGGGCCGGCTTCGGATCATTTTGAATACGAAAGACACCCCACAACACAGCGGCAATTACCGGGAAACCTGCAGCCGCAACGTACCGGAGCCACGTTTCGCTTAAATGCCAGCCCCAGTAGCCTAAAACTATTAACATCGCGATTTCAAGCGCAAAGCGGACGGCAAGATTGATGGGGTTTGTGTTCATATTATGGTTACGGGCAGTAATAATTTCAAACAAAGAATCAAGATACAAGAGCCAAGAATCAAGATAAGAGGGTAAAAGCACGCTGGTTTACAGCTAAGCAAAAACCCAAGTGGCCGAATTTTGCTTGTTTTCAATAAAAAACTTTAAATATTATCTGTTTTTTCTTGACTCTTGGTTCGCAGAATTAACACAAAATTAAATAACAGCGGCACAAACAAACAATTATTGCGGTAACTTTGCAACCCGAAAGGCTAACGGTAATTGTAATGCGCATATTTTTATTTGGTTTTTTGTTAGCATTTTTTTGTTTTTCGAAAGCTTATGCCCAGCGCGACTCCGTTTCTGCCCCTAATAAATCCGTACTCAATCCTGTCGACCCGAAAACTGTGAACCCTTTTTTGCCCGATTCAGTTGTCAAAGCTAACCGGCAAAAATTTGTGAGTGATTCCATATCGATGAGTTATTTGATTCCCGACTCATCAAAGATGAAAAATATGGCAATAGACAGCATCCTGAAAACCGGGGGGAATACCCTGGTTTTTATACCGGCAGGGGCGTCAAAAAGAACGGTCCCGGGAAAGGGAGGAACACTCCGCACCTACCGGGAAAGATGGGTGGTGGCGGTATTGATCGGCCTTTTGATCTATACCGGCCTGCTCAATCTTTTTTTTGGCAGCGACCTGAAAGGCATGCTCCAATCGTTTTATAATAAACGTTCGCTTTCTCAAACCGACAAGGAAGCGGGCCTTGTTAATACCTGGGCTTTTGCCGCCCTGTTTTTACTGTTTTGCTTAACGCTTGGCCTTATTTTATACCAGCTTACGGGGTACTATAAAAAAGCTTACCCGGTAAGCGGCTTCAATCTTTTTCTTTCACTTGCCGGCATCGCAGGCGTTTTGGTCGCTCTAAAATATATATTGTTAAAATTCCTCGGGTTCATTTTCGATATTGCCGGCGTAGTTAACGGCTACCTTGGCGTTTTAAATTTAACTTATTTCGGCCTGTCATTTGTTTTGCTGGCGGCGGCAATATGCTTTAGTTTACTTGCAAACCAATTTATACCGCAGCTGCTCATCATTTTGCTAAGTTTAACACTTATTATTTTGGTATGGCAATACCTGCGCAGCAGTGTAAACATCATTTCCAACTTTAGATTTCATAAATTTTATTTATTTGTCTATCTTTGTGCCCTCGAAATTTGCCCGGTTTTAATATTGATAAAGGCACTTAATATATAAATTTAGCGGTACACGAATTGAATTTGGAAGACAGAAAGAAAAAGGTTAAGAGCATATTAGTCACATTGCCAAAACCTGAGAACGATAAGAATCCGTACGCCGAGCTGGCTAAAAAACTGAATCTGAAGATTGACTTCAGGTCGTTCATTCACGTCGAAGGTGTACCGGCTAAAGATTTCCGAAAGGAGAAGATCAACCTGGCCGATTTCAGCGCAGTGATCTTCACCAGCCGCAACTCAGCCGATCATTTTTTCAGGATTTGTGACGAGATGCGTTTCGAGGTGCCTGTGGAAATGAAATATTTCTGCCTGTCCGAAACGATAGCGCTTTACCTGCAGAAATATATCCAGTACCGCAAACGGAAAATATTTTTTGGCAAACAAACCGCCAGCGACCTTGCCGAGGTGCTCAAAAAACATTCAGGCGAAAAATTCCTGTATCCCTGCTCGGATGTAGCCGCCGAGGAAACCCAAAAGTTTTTGCTGGAGAATGGCTACAATTTTACGCCCGCGGTACTTTTCAGAACAGTTTGCAGCGATCTGTCCGACCTGGCCGACGTTTTTTATGACGTGATCGCGTTCTTTAGCCCGTCGAGCATCCAGTCGCTTTATAAAAACTTCCCCGATTTTAAACAAAATAATACCCGTATCGCCGCCTTTGGGGCAACTACGCACAAGGCGGTGCTCGAAGCGGGCCTCATCCTGGATATTCCCGCGCCAACGCCTGTTGCACCATCTATGACGATGGCAATTGAGCAGTACTGCAAAATGGTTAATAAATAATTTAAATTTAAAGCCGGTTTTTGTGTTGATCCGGATAGGTCATTTGCCCGGAAATAGGGTTTAAATTCACTTTCGGAACTATATTGTAGATTAGTGCTTACCCTCTTTCCCGCCTGCGGGAGAGAGGGTGGTCGAGCGCAGTCCCGTACGTACGGGATCCGGGTGAGTCGAACCGGCGGACATTCCGGCCAATGCATTAGCGCCAATGTCCGCCGGTTCGACTCACCCCAACTGCTCCGCCTTTAGGCGGATGGTTGACCCTCTCTCCCACAGGCGGGAAAGAGGGTAGCTGCATTTATTTACAATTTGACACCAAAATCCATTTTAAGAGTGATTTCCAGTCTTGCTATTTGCACCGAATGTTATTTTGTGGAAAATTAATTCAGACCCTGTTTTTAATTCCTGGCTACCTTTAACACAAATGAAAAAAATTAAAGCAATCGGTAGCTGAGATCGTTTGACCGGAAAGTTTTTAGCTTTTTGGCTGCCTTTGTTGCAACTATTTCAACACATTATCGTATAAGTGGAAACAATTTATGATAATTGTAAACGTTGTGTTACGGTACATTTGGCACTTAAATACCTTAATTTAAGAGGTTTGTTCTTTAAAATAACCGTAAAACAGACATTTTGAAATGTTTTTTTTATTTGACGGGCTAAAATTGATATATTCGGGGGTCACATTGTGTTATATTTATATAACTGATTTTTGATTTAAAAGATGAAGCAAATTTACTTTCTAATTGCAGGTTTGGCTTGCGGAATATTGAGCGGCTGTAGCAAAGGCGGAGACCGGGGCGAGGTAACGGGCGTACCTGAAAGATCATTCAGGGCCGAAGTGCCATTTGGAATGGTATACATTCCCGGAGGTTCATTCCTTATGGGTCAAACAGACCAGGATGTCACTTTTGCGCAAATAGCGCAAACCAAACAGGTTACTATCGCGCCGTTCTTTATGGACCAAACCGCGATAACCAACAGCCAGTACAAACAATTTGTTAACTGGGTGCGCGATTCAATTGCCATCACTAATTACCTGAATGATGACAAGTATTATCTGAAGCCGGCTAAAGGTTCAACAGCGCCCACCAACGGAAAAAAATACATCAACTGGGCATACGTAAAAAAATATCCCGTAATGAGCGCCCGCAAAGGGACCGGCGCCGCCGCCGCGGCCGCCAAATTGCAGGGCATGTACTACCAGGGCGCCGACCGGTTGTTCGACCGCAACGAATTGGACGTACATTTATTAAAATATAACTACGCCTTACTGGTTTTGCGCGATGCGGCTAATTACCACGACGATAAAACCAAACGCCGCTCCGATTTTATTTTACATGATACCGTGGCGGTTTACCCGGATACACTGGTATGGCTGAGCGATTTTTCATACGCCGCCAATGAGCCCATGACCGAAAGTTATTTTTCGCACCCTGCTTACCGCAGTTACCCTGTAGTGGGTGTAACCTGGCGCCAGGCACGTGCATTTACGGTGTGGCGTACCCGCTATAATGATGCCTATAAAGAAGCGAGACATTTGCCAACCCGCTCACCATATCGCCTGCCTACCGAAGCTGAATTTGAGTATGGCGCACGCGGCGGAAGGATCGGTACCGATTACCCCTGGGGCGGTCCTTATATTAAAAATGCAAAAGGATGTTTGCTGGCCAACTTTAAGCCTGGCCGCGGTAACTATACCGATGATGGCGGCGCTTATACCGTAAACGTAAAATCCTATTTCCCCAATGATTATGGCCTGTATAATATGGCCGGGAACGTGGCCGAATGGACAAATTCGGCATTTGATGAATCGGCATCGTCTTTCGTTCATGACCTGGCGCCTACATTGACGTACGAAGCAAAACCAAGCGACCCGCCGGTATTAAAGCGTAAAGTAGTGCGCGGCGGCTCATGGAAAGATGTGGGCTATTTCCTGCAAAACTCAACCCGTACATTTGAATACCAGGATACCGCGAAATCGTATATCGGTTTCCGCTGCGTAACCACATACCTTGGCCGTGATATTAAGGACAAACGGTAACCAAATTTTAAACTGACCAAAAACTAAATAAACTTCTATAAAAACTTACTATGGCTGAGAAAAGACAACCCTATGGGATTAACAATATCGTATCCTGGGGTGCAACGATCGTTATTATTGGATTACTATTTAAAATCCAGCACTGGCAATTTGCAACGATCTTTATTACACTGGGATTAGGAACAGAAGCCATATTATTCTTTCTGTTGGGATTTCAGCGCGACCCTGTGGAGATTGACTGGAAAAGGGCATACCCCGAGTTGGATGAGGATTACGACGGCGAGTTGCCCGGCAAGGTAAAAAAAGTTACCGCCGGCGACAGCTTTTCAAACACTGCCGCCCTGGATCAAATGCTGGCTGAAGCTAAGATCGGTCCTGAACTGATTGGCAGTCTGGCCAGCGGCCTGCGTACATTTGGCGATAAAGTGGCCGGGATATCCCGCGTTACCGATGCCGGCGACGCAACAGTAGCCTTTACCGCTAAAGTTAAAGAGGCGACCGTTAGTTATGATAAGCTGAACAGCTCGTTCGTAAAAGCTTCGGGCAACCTCGAAGAAATTGCCAGCACTTCCATCGATTCAAAAACTTACCACGAACAGGTAAGCAAAATGGCGAAAAATCTTTCCGCTTTAAATGCTGTATATGAACTGGAGCTGCAGGATTCGAGCAATCACCTTAAATCGATGAACAAGTTTTACCAGGACATGGCGGGTACGCTGAAAAACTTTAACGAAAGTTCAAACGATGCAAAACAGTTTAGGGATGAGATATCGCGTTTAGCTAAAAACATGGCGACGCTCAATTCAATATATGGTAACATGCTGTCAGCAATGAACCAGCCGCGTGTAAGTTAATTTTTGATAAACTATTGATCAGCAAACTAAAATCTATTACGCATGGCTGGAGGTAAACAAACCCCAAGACAACGAATGATTGGTATCCTTTACCTGGTACTGCTGGGGCTAATCGCCCTGAACGTACCGGATAATTTGTTGGATGCTTTTAGAAAAATTCAGATAAGCCTGAATACTTCATCTACAAATGCAACAAACGATTTAAAAGAAACTTTTACCGCTTTTGAGGGCTCTACGCTAAAAGACCAACCTGACCGCGCCAGGCCGATTTACGATACGGCTAAAATGGCTCGTGATGCGGCCCAGGCACTTGACGACTATGTAATGAAACTGACGGCTGAACTGACAAAGGCCGGCGGTGGTTATAACCCGGATATTGACGACGTTGACGCCAGGGATAACCTGGATGTTTCCCCGCGTATGATGATTGAAGAAAAAAGGGCCGATTCATTGAAGACCTTGATTAACGCAACACGCGACAGATTAATGTCGTTGTTAAGGAAGAAGGACAGGCAGGGTATAGAACTGTCGTTGAATACGGACGATCCTCATTCCACCGGCGGCATGCCGCATAAAAGCTGGGAGGAAGCTTATTTCGGCGAAGGTGTGCCTTTGGGCGCTACGCTGACTAATTTAGCGAAGATACGCGCTGACGATAAAACCGCTGAAAACGAAGTAGTGAAGAAAATATTGAGCAATGCACAAAAAGCCCAGGTAAACCTGGACAAATTTGATGCGGTAGCAGTGGCGCCCACCAGCTATTTATTGGTTGGTCAATCTTACACAGCCGACGTTTTTCTTACTGCATACGATTCGAAATTGTCTCCCAGTATCACTGTAGGCGGCTCAGCGTTGCCTGTCGACGCCGGCAAGGGTAAGTATTCAGGAGACACACATACCGTCGGTTTACATACCTGGTCGGCGACGGTGAGTTTTAAGAACAATGATGGTAAGATACAAACGTATACTACCCCGCCCCAAACATATATGGTGGCTGCTCCTTCAGCGGTAGTGTCTCCGGATAAGATGAACGTTTTGTATATCGGAATAGCCAATCCAATATCTGTTTCGTCTCCGGGCATTGCTAATAAAGACCTGCGTGTAAGCATAAGCAGTGGCAGTATTAACAGCAGCGATCCGAATAAAGGTGAATATGAAGCCAATGTTAGTTCGGTTGGAACGGCTACCGTTAGTATTTCGGGCCAGGTGGGGGGTAAAACTGCAGCTTTAGGAAGCAAGTTATTCCGCGTAAAGAAAATCCCTAACCCGGTAGCTGAATTTGCAGGTACCAGCGGCGGGTCGCAAAATACGCCTACTATACAAGGGCAGAATTATATATTTGCAACGCTGAAGGATTTTGAATTTGATTTAAAATTTAATATCAAAAGTTATAAATTATACATCATCAGGCCACGCCAGGATCCGGTTATCGTAAACGGTTACGGCGGAACATTATCCCAGGACGTTAAGGATAAATTGAGATTGGTTACACCGGGAACGCGGCTCATTTTTGACGAAATTTATGCCATTGGCCCGGATAAGACAGATAGGTTACTTAACAGTATTACTATAAAAGCAAATTAGAATTGTTATGAAAAAGGGAATTTTAATAGTCATACTTTGTTTTGCTTGTGCGGCATGCTTTGCGCAAAACAGACCGAAAGGGAGACCTAAGGGTAAACCCAAATCAAAAGTGGATACCACAAAGACCGTTCAAAGCGCCCGGCCGCCCCAGTTGGTACCTGATAATAAAAACGCGGCCGCTAAACCAACAAAACCGTTTGACAGGCCGCTTGATGGTTACTATAAAAAAACCAACATTTTAAGCGCGAAAGTACTTCCCTACCCGAATCTTCGGGAGTCGGACGTGGCTTATGCAAAGCGTGTGTGGCGCGAGATTGACCTGCGCGAAAGGATGAATCAGTACCTGATATCACCAAAGCAACGCCTGATCGATGTGTTAGTAGCCGCTATAAAAGATGGAGAATTAACTGCATACGATGCCACGCAGGACGAGGCCAACAAGGATGACCCGGACGGGGATGCATTTTCCAAGCCGCTGACCACTGAACAGGCGATGAGGCAATTATCGGACAGCGTTACCCGCAAAAGTTTTGATGCAAATAATCAAGAGACCGATACAAAGGTATTGTCTCCCTTCGTAGCGGACAGCGTTGTAAAGTTTCGCTTGAAGGAGGACTGGATATTTGATAAACAACGCTCTGTTTTCGAACCGCGCATCATCGGCATCGCGCCTTTGGTACACCGGCAGGCAGCCGGTAATTTTCTGGATTATCAACCTGCTTTTTGGATTTACTTCCCTGATGCAAGGCCGATCCTTGCCGTGAAAGAAGTGGTTAGCAAGGATAACGATAACACGGGCTTGAGTTTTGACGACGTGTTTATGAAAAGGATATTTTCCAGTTACATCGTGAAGGTATCCAACGATAAGGACGAAGCTATAAAAGACTACGCCCAGGGTATAGACAAACTCTACGAAGCGGAACAAATAAAGAAAAAGCTGCAGGACTGGGAATTGAATTTGTGGCAGTATTGATGAAGTCCTAAAGTCAGTAATCCCGATAGCTATCGGGACCGAAAGTCCGAAAGATAAGTAGAGCCCTTGCACGATTGCAGGGGCTCTTTGTTTGGGAGGCACGAGAAAACTTACGAAGTTTTTAAAACTTCGTAAGTTTTGGGTACTTCGTAAGTTTTCGGGTTAAATATGGTGACCCAATCCTGCCACCGACAAAATCTTGTCGGTAGTTAATGCGTTAATTATCAGAGATGTAGGTCAGCATATCCGGGATATCGGGGTGTAGCACGTGTAGCGTTACGCTACGAAACTTTGCCCGAAATAAGCCAGAATCGCTTTGGCCTGTTTGGTATTTACCACTTCCATCAATTCCTCTTCCGTAGCAGCACGCACTTTTTTAACCGATTTAAAATATTTCAGCAGCTTTTCGGCGGTGGTTTTGCCGATGCCTTCTATTAGCTCCAGCTCGGTTACCAGGGTGCCTTTATCGCGTTTTTTTCGATGGAAAGTGATACCGAAGCGATGTGCTTCGTCCCTCAAATGCTGGATAACTTTTAATGTCTCGGATTTTTTATCCAGGTACATGGGGTATTGGTCCCCGGGATAAAATAATTCTTCCAGCCGTTTGGCAATGCCGATAACGGTAACTTTTTTGTCGATACCTAAAAGCTTAAGGCTTTTCACGGCCGACGATAGCTGCCCTTTACCGCCGTCGATCACGATCAGCTGAGGTAGTTCTCCACCCTCGTCCAGCATACGCCTGTACCTGCGCTGAACGGCTTCTTCCATGGTGGCAAAATCATCGGGACCCTCCACTGTTTTTACATTAAAATGCCGGTAATCTTTTTTCGACGGCTTTCCGTCCCGGAAAACCACGATTGCCGATACGGGATATTTCCCCTGGAAATTGGAGTTATCAAAACATTCGATATGCCGCGGCAAAACGTTCATGCGCAGGTCCTTCATCATCTGCGTAAGCAGGCGTTCCGTTCTTATTTCGGGGTTGAGCTTTTCGTACTGGTCGATTTTCTCTTTCCGGAAGAAGCGAACATTTTTCTCCGAGAGATCGAGCAGTTTTCGTTTTTCGCCCAGCTTGGGTACGGTGAATTTGATGGCTGCATCCTCCAGGTCGATATCAAACGGCACGATGATCTCTTTTGAATGACTCTCATACCGGCTGCGGAACTCGGTGATGGCGAGGGTCAGCAAATCCTCGTCACTTTCATCCAGGCGTTTTTTCAATTCAATGGTCTGCGTTTGGATAATGGTGCCGTTCATCACTTTCAGGTAGTTAACAAAGGCTAATTTTTCATCGGACGCAATGCTGAATACATCCACGTCGGTAATGGATGAGTTTACCACCGTTGATTTACTCTGGTAATTTTCCAGCAATTCAAACTTTCGTTTCAGCCGGTGGGCGTATTCGAAATTCATTTCTTTAACCGCCTTTTCCATGTCCCCTTTAAGGTTACGGAGCACGCCGCCAATTTTTCCCGTCAGGATATCTGTTATTTCTTCGATGTTGTTGCTGTAATCATCCTCGGTTTGAAAATCCTGGCAGGGGCCCTTACAGTTGCCCAGCTGGTATTCCAGGCATACTTTAAATTTCCCTTTTTCAATATTGGCGCGGGTAAGGGGCAAATTGCAGGTGCGGAGGGGATACGTTTCCTTGATCAGCTCGAGGATATTATGCATCATGCTTACCGATGCGTAAGGGCCTAAATACTTCGAGCCGTCGCGAATGATCCGCCTGGTCCAGAAAATGCGGGGATAGTTTTCGTTTTTGATGATGATCCAGGGGTAGGTTTTATCATCCTTCAGCAGCACATTGTAACGCGGCTGATGCTTTTTGATCAGGCTGTTCTCCAGCAGCCAGGCGTCAACTTCGGTATCGACAATGGTAAAGGTGATGTTCCGGATTTTGGAAACCAGTACGCGGGTTTTAGCGTTTACGTTGTAATCCTTGTTGAAGTAGCTACCAACACGGTTGCGCAGATCTTTCGCTTTACCGATATAGATAAGCTCTTTTTCATCGTCCCAAAACTGGTAAATGCCGGGTTTGTGGGGGATATTTTTTAATGCGTCTCTATAATCAAATTTGTTCATTAGTTATTGGTGATCCGGATCGCCATTTGCAGACTGGCATTCCCCATTGTCATTTCGAGCGCAGCGTGGCAATCGCGAACTTGTTATTACAGCTTTGCATTTCCGACGGCACAGTTCGCGATTGCTTCGTGCCTCGCAATGACAAAGTTTATTAACCATAGGATTTGACAAATTTTCAAATTTGTCAAATCTGATCTAAAACCCTAACTTTTTATCTACCTCGCCCGTTCCCTGTTGCTGCTGTTTATACTGATCGCAATCTAAAATAACATTGGTTCCATTTTTCGGCGGATCAAAATCGACGTCCTTTTTGATGTGGAGCGCAGCGTTGGCATAAACTTTTTTCATAAACAAGGCGAATATTGGCAATGCCGAATTGGCGCCCTCGCCAAGCCGGGTTGAACGGAAGTGGATATCGCGGTCTTCGCAGCCTGTCCACACGCCCGTAACCAGTTGGGGGGTGATGCCCATAAACCAACCGTCGGAGTTTTCCTGGGTGGTGCCGGTTTTGCCGCCGATGGGGTTGGTTAAGCTATAAGGTGCCCGCTGCAGCCTGGAGCCGGTGCCGTCTTCAATCACACCTTTCAGCATATAGGTCATTACATACGCACTTTGCACATCCATGGCCTGCACCACCCGCGGCGTGTGGGTATAAATCACATTACCGTTTTTGTCCTCAACTCTCAATATAAATGTCGGCTCGGTCCAGATGCCGTGGTTGGCGAAGACGCAATAAGCGCCGGTCATATCAAAAACCGAAGCATTAAACACGCCGAGGCAGATGGACGGGTATGCCGGTACATCGCTGTTGATGCCCATTTTTTTTATGAGTTCAACTACCGGCGTCGGTTTCACTTCGTTCATCACGTAGGCGGTTACCCAGTTTTGCGAATGGGCCAGCGCCTGGCGAAGCGTTATGGCGCCCGGTAAAGTTTCGGTCGGCGAGGAGCCTGGCGTCCAGGGAGTGCCGTAGCCGTAAATAGTTACCGGTACATTGTCCACCTGCTGGCAGGGTGAAAAACCATTTTCGATGGCAACGGCATAGGTGAATGGCTTTGCGGTTGAGCCAACCTGGCGGGTACCTTCTTTTACCTGGTCATATTTAAAATGCTCAAAATTGGTGCCGCCTACCCAGGCTTTGATATAGCCGGTTGTGGGGTCCATGCTCATCATGGCATTGCGGAGCATCATCTTGGTAAAGACGATCGAGTCGATCGGTTTCATTAAGGTATCGATCTCCCCTCTCCAGGTAAAGAGTTGGAGGCTGTCGGGCGTATCAAAATTCTGCCTGATCTCATCCTCCGATTTCCCTTCCAGCTCCAACTGTTTATATCTGTCCGACCGGTACATGCCCGCATCCAGCAGCTGTTTAAAATTTTTTACGTTTTTATAGCGGCTTACCCCGTGCCATTGGTCGTTAAACTGGGCCTGCAGTTTGGGCATATATTCTGCCTGCGCTTCTTCAGCATATTGCTGCATAGTAGGGTCAAGGGTAGTATATATCTTCAACCCGTCACGGTCGAAGTCGTAAGGCCTGCCGTCAGCGTTGACAATGTTTTGAGCTTTAAATATTCGCTGCAGCTCCTGTTTAAGGACTGCCCTGAAGTAAGGCGCCGGCCCGTCGACATGGCTCATCGGATTAAAATCTATTCCTAATGGCTTCTTTATCAGCTCATCCAGCTGCCCTTCGCTTAAAAAATTTTGCTTCTGCATCAAACCCAGGATCAGGTTGCGCCGGTCAAGCGCCCGTTGCGGGTGCCTGATCGGCGAATAAACGCCGGGCCCCTTTACCATCCCGACGAGCACCGCGGCCTGGTCTGGCGTAAGCTTATCAGGTGTTTCGTTAAAATAAGTATGCGCTGCAGATTTTATACCATAAGTGTTATAGGCGCCAAAATCAACCGTGTTTAAATACATGGTGATTATTTCCTGCTTAGTATAACGCCGCTCCAGTCTTACCGCAATTATCCATTCCTTAAGTTTTTGTGTAAAGCGAACAAAAGGATTGCGCGCCCGTTCGCCCGAGAAAAGGTTCTCGGCCAATTGTTGGGTGATCGTGCTCCCTCCCTGTTTTTTGCCGATCAAATTCAGCAGCGGTATGGTAAACATTCGGCGGAGATCGATTCCCGAATGCTCATAGAAACGTGAATCTTCGGTAGCGATAAGTGCATTCACAACATTCGGCGACAGCTGTGAATAGGTTACGCTTGAGCGGTTTTGAACGAAGTAGGTGCCCAAAACAGTTGTGCCGTCATCGCCGATAACTTCCGTAGCCTGGTTGCTTTTTGGGTTTTCCAGGTCGTGGAAAGACGGAAGCTGGCCAAACAAATTAAGATCAGCGGCAACGATCAGCAAAATAAGCAGCACAAACACGCTGATCACCGTTCTCCACATCATCCAGTTGTACCGTCTTATATCCTGGGGCGAAAGTTTTATGATCATTTTTCTCAGTAGTTGTTCTGGTAGTAGTCGATATAACTATCCAATGTTTTTTTGTCGGCTAATTTATCAAGGTTTTGTTTTGTTATGATAAAATAGCTGCATTTATCAATCGGCACCTTCATAATATCGCCGAGGAGCGGAACGATCAGCCTGGCATATTTTTTAACGTCGCTGAGCGAACCGAACACGCCGACGTATACCAGTTGGTTGTTGTCGCCCACCGCCAATACCTGGTGCCTCAGCTGGGCGCCGGTATAATTTGCGCGGTTAAACTGCCCTATACCAAAACGCGAAGAGGCTAAATTAGTTGTACCGAGGGACACATTTACCACAAAGTAATAATTAGTGCTGTCGCGCGTATTAAACACCGCCGATACGTATGGGTGTTTGGCGGCAGGCTCGCTTGCCGAGTCTTTTTTCCCGGGCTGGGGCGGCAAAATTGCGGCTGCCGCAGCTTCCTGCTGTTTGTCGGGTTTAGCGGCTTCCTGTGGTTTATCAGCTTCCTGCTTTTTTTCAAGCGCTTTAGCGGCAGCTGCTTCCGCCAGCTCTTTCTTTTTCTCGGCTACCGCCTGGTCATAAGGCAAAGGGGCCCTTGGCTTTGGGCGATAGGCGGCTTTCTTCTGATTTTCCACGGCCAGCGTAAACGGCACTTCTTTCGGGTCCACGTCGGCCAGCACCGTGCTGCGGCGCTGTATATCCGCGTCGTTGGCGGCAAGGTAAGTTAAATGCTGCTTTGCCAATGGCGTAACCAACTTATCCGTTGGATAAATTTTTATCAATTGCTGCAGGCTGTCCTTAAAGGGTCCCACGTTTTCAAAATGCCCCTGGGCGATGGTTTGCAGGTAATAAAGCTGTGCCGAAAACTTGTTGCCGGGGTATTGCTTCATAACCCCGGGAACATGACTGATCACCTCCTTGTACTGTTTGTGATCGTACAGGTCAAAAATTGCGTTATAGGCGCTGGTCAGCTCGGCATCCTTGTCTTCTATCTTTTTGAAGTACTCCGGGTCAGTCAATATTTTGGCAAACGGCGTTTCGGGGAATTCTTTGATGATCCTGTTTTTGTAAAGATCGGCCTTAGCCGCATCGCCTGCGTCGCTGTAAAGCCGGTACAAGCTATATAAAATGGCAGGCCTGTTCTGATCATTCGGAAAGCGGGCAAGCATCAGTTCAAAATAAGTGATGGCCTCTTTATTTTCGTTCAAAACATCCCTGTAAAAGTTGGCAATATCGTAGTAAGCGTTATAAATACGCTGATTTGATGCAGCAAGCAAGTCCGATGTCAGCGGAAGCGCCTTTACTAAGTTTTGGCGATAACCTGAAGCGCCCGAACCGCCTTTTCCTGGTGCTCCCCCGGTAGGCGGCGCATCAGGGTCAATCGCGCTGGCGCCGGATGTATTATTAGTAATGTTGCTGCTCGACCTGGAGCTTCGCCGCCAATCATCCTCCAGTTTTCGGTTTCCCCATACCCTTTTAAAATCAGTATAGCCCTGGCTAACCGCACCGGAATTGTCAAAATAAAACGAGCCGCCCGCAAAAGAGTTAACCGATGCGCCCGCCGTACCGGCGCCGGCTGCGGCATTTGCTTTGGCGGCATTGGCGTCGGCCTGCTGCTGCAGCGTGTAGTCGCTAACCATTTTGTCAATTATCGAGTCGCGTTTTTTCTCGGGCATTTTAGCCAATACCTGCAAAGTATCTTCGCGCGTAATGATCTGCAGGCGTTCTGCCAGGTAAGCCAGGTTCGAGCCTTTTTTCTGGATAGCCTGGTAACCGGGGTACGTTACCGGCAAGCTTGTTAAAGTGCTGTCGTAATATTTTTTTGATTTAAGGTAATCAGACTTGTCGTTGAAATAAATTTCTGCCAGGCGCAGGTAGGAGAGCCCCTTTTGGGTTTGGTTTTTCGTACTGGCGCGCAAAGAACGATTGTAATCTTTTATAGCAGGGTCTATGTGCTTGTCAGCCCGCTCAAGCTGCGCAATGTTGTAGAAAACCTGGTCTTTAAAATCAACGTTATTTGGATTTTTCAATAATTCCTTTAGCCGGCCTAACCTGTCTATTTTTATACCGTTTGCGCTGTCCTCTATGCGTATGATATTCAAGCTGGCATTAAACGCCATTTCAAACAGCGCGTTACTTTTGGCAATTTGAGCGTAGTTTTTTAAGGCATCGCTCATTTTGCCGTCCAACTCCTCCAATTGCGACAGGATAAATGTCCACCGCAGGCGCTGACTTTGATCATGACAAAGGTGAATGGCCTGTTTCGCCATTTCTTCGCCGTCCGGGTAGTTCATTACGTCAATATCATATTCCAGTTTAGTGGCGTAGATATCTGCAAATGGCTTGTTTTTTTTGGGGTCGATATTCGCGATAGCTGAATCGATCGCTGCTTTTGCATCCGGCAGTTTATCCAGGTAAATAAGCGTTCTGGCCTTCCACATGTACGATTGCTGTACCAGGTCCTTTCTTTTTGGAAAGGATCTGACCACGTAGCTGAAATACTCCACCGCATTATAAAAATTACCTTCCAGGTAGTTGGCTTTTCCCAAAACCAGGTATGCATCGCCGATGTACTTGCTCTGCTCCTTCATGTTGATGAGGTAATTGGCTTTAACCGTAGCTAAATCCAGGTCCTTATCAACAGTTGCGGTATGCGGCGTTGTATCCTGGTAAACGGCGAGCATTTCGTTATAATTGTCGACGAATGCGGCTGCATAGGCGTCCTGCTTCTGGCGGAGTATCTCATTGGCATTAAATAAGATGTTGTAATGCGCCGTGAGGTTTTGCATGCTGCGGTTGAAACCGCTTTTCTTTTGAAAAGTACAGCCGGTTGCGATAATAATAAAGACAAGCAGTAAAAAGCAGGTCGGTTTAACGGAAGATTTATGGGTTTGCGTCAACTTATTTCGGGAATACAAATGCCTTGCTAATTTAATAACAAATAACGAATAGGATCAATAAATTTGTATATGGCCAAAGATGAGCAAAAACCGGATAGTGACGGCAATAAAGGTGCAAATAACTATCTAAAATTTACCGGGATGGGTTTCCAGATGATCGCGATCATTGGTGTATTTACCTATGCGGGGTATAAAATTGATGAAAACGCCAAACATGATGTACAATGGGTTACTGCAACGTTGGCGCTTACGGGTGTTTTTATATCTTTGTACCTTGTTATAAGGGCACTGAGAAACTAATTATTACCGGTCACAAAACGGGCCCTTGAGCAATAAACTTAAAAGCTTTCTTAAATGAAAATCACGCCATTTTTGCTTCTTTTTCTTGCTTTCACTATCGTTATTGCTATTCCGCCCGCTGCACTTCAGTTCACCGGCAATACAGATATCTTAAACCAGGGCTTCTGGTCGCTTTTCTTTTTTATTTCGGCGATCACGCTGGTCATCCTGGTGCTCATGCTGACCGTTCGCGCAAAAAAGCCCGACTATTTTGTGCAGGCTTTTATGGGCGGCACCACTTTTAAAATATTGGCCAGTTTGGTATTTATTATGGTTTTTTTGGCCCAACATACCGTAAATAAGCTTGTTTTTATGGCAGATTTTCTATATATATATTTATTAAATACTGCCTTTGAAATTTATGTTCTGTTACGTAACTTGCGGCACGAAAAATTAAGGTAGAAAACTTCATTTAGATGACAAACGGCTCGATTTTGAATTTAAAAATTTTTAGACTTTCGTTCATTTACGCGTTTTTTTTGACGATGCTCGCAATTCCGGGTCTGGCGCTGGCCCAAAAAGACACGTCAAAAGCCGCAGAACAGGAATTTGATCCGCAAGCTGTTATTATGGAGCACATCGGCGACTCGCACTCATGGCCGGTGATTGGAAAAACCACCCTCCCGCTCCCGGTAATTCTTTACACGGATAAGGGTTTGGAGTTTTTCTCGTCAGCCCATCTTCAACCTGAAGGAGCAACCTACCGGGGTAATTACTACACCTATAAAATAGAGGAAAACAAAATAAAGGCAGTTGATGCAGCAGGAAAAGTCGACGAAGCCGCATCCGCCAGGGTTTGGGATTTTTCGATCAGCCGGAACGTTATAAGTATGATCATGACCATGACGATATTACTGATCGTTTTTCTGAGCGTATCGTCGGCTTACAGAAAACGCCCCGGCAAGGCGCCAAAAGGACTGCAGTCTTTTATGGAACCCCTTATCTTATTTGTGCGGGATGATATTGCTCTTCCGAATCTTGGTTTGAAGTATGTAAAGTACATGCCTTTACTGCTCACCATTTTCTTTTTTATCCTGATCAATAACCTTTTCGGGATGATCCCATTTTTTCCGGGCGGTTACAATTTAACGGGCAATATTGCGGTTACGGCTACGCTTTCCGTGATTATATTATTAGTAATCAATTTAAATGCCAACAAGCACTACTGGAAACACATCTTTATGCCAAACCCCTGGTGGCTGTTTCCGATCATGATACCGGTAGAAATTGTTTCTATTTTTTCGAAGCCAATTGCGTTGATGATCCGATTGTTTGCAAACATCACCGCCGGCCACATCGTGATATTGAGCTTGATATCGCTGATATTTATTTTTCATTCGCTTGCCGTATCGCCGGTGTCTATCGTGTTTGTCGTATTTATGGACCTGATAGAATTGCTGGTGGCTTTTTTGCAGGCTTATATTTTTACACTGCTTTCGGCCCTGTTTATCGGCATGGCGACTGAAGAGCACCATTGAGTTTTTGTAATTAATTATCTTAATATATACACGTTTAATTTTAACACACAATGACTGGAATGATTTTAGCCCAGGCTGTTGCAGGAATGCACGGAAGCGTTGGCCCGATTGGTGCAGGTTTAGCTGCGATTGGAGCTGGCATAGGTATCGGCCAGATCGGCGGTAAAGCCGTTGAAGGTATCGCCCGTCAGCCTGAAGCTGTCGGTAAGATCCAATTAAACATGATCATTGCCGCGGCCCTTGTTGAAGGTGTTGCCCTGTTCGCGGTGGTTGTGGCACTGCTTGGTAACAAGTAAAGCAAAAGAAGAACAGGCCCGGGACGGTTGGTGCCGGGAATGTTCTTTTTAAATTTGATTTTTAAAACGAGAAAATACTGAATTATGGATTTAGTTACACCTAATATAGGTTTAGTTTTTTGGACAACCATTTGTTTCGGGATATTGCTTTTTATCCTTGGCAAATATGCCTGGAAGCCGATTTTGAAGGCAGTTGCCGATCGCGAGAATTCAATCGAATCGGCGCTGTTAAAAGCAGACGCGGTTAGGGAAGAAATGGCCCGGTTAACCACCGAAAACGAAGCCCTGTTAAAACAAGCTCGTGCCGAGCGCGATTCCATCCTGGCCGAAGCGACCAAAGTGAAAAACCAGATCATCTACGATGCAAAAGAAGCAGCGCAGAAGGAAGGCGCGCGCCAGATAGAGCTTGCCCGCCTGGAGATCAATAACCAAAAGGCCATTGCTATTGCTGATGTGAAAAACCAGGTAGCAAGCTTATCTATCGAAATTGCCGAAAAGGTATTGCGCAAGCAGTTTGAAGACAGCAAGAAACAGGATGAGCTGGTGAAGGAATTGTTAAAAGAAGTGAAACTTAGTTAGATTTCGGATTTCGGATGTTCGATTTCGGATTTAGAAGAGGCCGTATTGAACACCGCTAATAAAAATAACAAATCCGAAATCGAACATCCGAAATCCGAAATAAAGAAATGTCAGAATTAACAGTAGCATCACGATACGCTAAATCATTCATCGATCTTGCCGGGGAGCAAAAGAAGGTGGAGGTTATAAAGAATGATATGGATCTTTTTTATCGTACTTTAAAGGCAAACCCGGAATTGAAGGCGGTGCTGGCTAACCCCATCGTGTCGCATTCAAAAAAAATAAAAATACTCGACGAAGTATTTTCAAAAAAGGTTGACGAGTTGAGCATTGCATTTTTTAAGCTGATGATCAACAAAAGCCGGGGCGAGGTTTTATATGCTACCGCCCAGGAATATGTGAATATGTATGATGTTAAAAATCATATCATCAACGCAAACGTGGTTACGGCAACGCCTTTGTCGGTAACCAATAAACAAAAGTTAATTGCGGATATTGAAAAAGCCACAGGCGGCAGTGTAAAACTGGAAGCCAGGGTGGATCCATCATTGATCGGCGGCTTTGTACTGACCGTTGGCGACCGCCAGGTAGATACCAGCATTGCAAACGATCTGAAGAAAATAAAAAAGGAATTTGCCCAAAGGGTAGTTTCAGCTAATTAAAATAACAACGCTAAATAAAATAAAAAATGGTAGAGGTTAGACCAGACGAAGTATCAGCGATTTTGCGTCAGCAATTAGCCGGCTTCAAGTCCGAATCTGAATTAGAAGAAGTGGGTACCGTGTTGCAGGTAGGCGACGGTATTGCACGCGTTTACGGATTAACAAAAGTACAATCAGGCGAGCTGGTTGAGTTTGGTACCGGCTTACAGGGTATCGTGCTTAACCTTGAAGAAGATAACGTGGGTGTGGTGTTGCTCGGTAAATCTGATGACATTAAAGAAGGCGATACTGTAAAGCGTACCAAAAGAATCGCATCGATAAACGTGGGCGAAGGCATGCTTGGCCGCGTTGTGGATACTTTGGGTAACCCTATCGACGGTAAAGGCGCTATTAAAGGTAAAACCTATGAAATGCCGCTGGAACGTAAGGCTCCCGGCGTTATCTATCGCCAGCCTGTTACCGAACCATTGCAAACCGGTATCAAAGCGATCGACGCCATGATCCCTATCGGCCGCGGACAGCGTGAGCTGGTGATCGGCGACCGCCAGACCGGCAAAACCGCAGTTTGTATCGATACCATTATCAACCAGAAAGAATTTTACGAAGCCGGCAAACCGGTAATTTGTATATATGTTGCCTGCGGACAAAAAGCCTCTACCGTGGCTAACATCGTGCGCACGCTGGAAGAAAAAGGCGCAATGCCGTTCTCTATCGTTGTTGCCGCCAATGCCTCTGACTCGGCTACCATGCAGTTTTTTGCACCGTTTGCAGGCGCTGCTATCGGCGAATATTTCCGTGATACCGGACGCCCTGCGCTGATCATTTATGATGATTTGTCGAAACAGGCCGTTGCTTACCGCGAAGTATCACTGTTGCTGCGTCGTCCGCCGGGCCGCGAGGCTTATCCGGGTGACGTATTTTACCTGCACAGCCGCTTGCTGGAACGTGCCGCCAAAATCAGCCAGAACGACTCGATTGCACAGGCGATGAATGATTTGCCTGAATCTATCAGGGGTATCGTAAAAGGTGGCGGTTCATTAACTGCATTGCCGATCATCGAAACGCAGGCAGGCGACGTATCCGCTTATATCCCAACCAACGTGATCTCGATCACTGACGGGCAGATATTTTTGGAATCGAACCTGTTCAATGCTGGTGTGCGCCCGGCCATCAACGTAGGTATCTCGGTATCGCGTGTGGGTGGTAATGCGCAGATCAAATCAATGAAAACAGTTGCCGGTACCTTAAAACTCGACCAGGCACAATACCGCGAGCTGGAAGCATTCTCCAAATTCGGATCGGACCTGGACGCATCAACCAAGAGCGTTTTGGACAAAGGCGCCCGTAACGTTGAAGTGCTGAAACAAGGCCAATATGCGCCGGTAACCGTTGAAAAACAAGTGGCTATTATTTATTTAGGCACTAAAAACCTGATGCGTAATGTGCCCGTGAACAAGATTAGGGAATTTGAAAGCGAATTTACCAGCCAGCTGGAAGCACGTCACCCCGAGGTATTATCTTCCCTGAAAGCGGGTAAGCTTGATGACCAGATCAGGGGTGTGCTGGAAACGATGGCTAAGGAAATGACAGGAAAATACTAGCGTTCGGATTATTTGATGTGCAAATGTGCGGATGTGCAAATGTGCAGATGAAGAAATGAACGGGTACTAATTGATGCATAAATAGACAACACGCAGGTAATTTGCACATACGCACATTTGCACATTTAACAAATGGCTAATTTAAAAGAAGTAAGAAACAGGATTAAGTCGGTAACGTCGACGCAGCAGATCACCAAGGCCATGAAGATGGTTTCGGCGGCGAAGCTGAAACGGGCTACCAACGCTATCGTACAATTGCGACCTTATGCTAATAAGCTGAAAGAGCTGCTGGCCAACCTTTCGGCAAGTCTTGAAGATGGTTCATCGCCATTTTTGGTAGAGCGTGAGCCTAAAAAGGTGTTGGTGATCGTAGTAACCTCAAACCGGGGCCTTGCCGGGGCTTTTAATGCCAATGCAATTAAGACCGCAAATAACCTGATCGCTGAAAAATACAGCAACCAGTTGAAAGCAGGCAATGTATCTATCGTTGCTATTGGTAAAAAAAGCCAGGAATATTACGAGCGGCGCAAATACAACGTGATCGGTAATAATAACGACCTGTATCTCGATCTGAACTTTGAAAATACTTCCAAAATAACAGAAAGCATTATGGCGGGCTTTTTGAAAGGTGATTTTGACCGCGTTGAACTGGTTTATAATCAATTTAAAAATGCGGCGATGCAGATATTGATGGCCGAGCAACTGATACCGGTGCCGAAGCCTGAAGTAAAAAAACAAGAGAAAAAAGAGCCGGATGGCATGCTGATCGACTATATTTTGGAGCCATCCCAGGAAAAGATAGTTGAGGAACTAATCCCCAAAAACATCAAAATACAGGTGTACAAAGCGGTGCTGGACTCCAACGCTTCCGAGCATGGCGCACGTATGACTGCGATGGATAAGGCAACCGATAATGCCGGCGAGTTGTTGAAAGCGCTGAAACTTTCGTACAACCAGGCAAGGCAGGCAGCTATCACCACCGAGCTTACCGAAATTGTGAGCGGTGCGGCGGCGCTGTCGACGTAATCTGAACCGTTGATTTAGCTGATTGGGATGATTTATTTGATTCCTGTCGGCGGAGAAAATTTAAGGAATAGGGCTTCACGATAGTGAGGCCTTTTTTATCACAGATTTTTGGGAGTGATTAAGTTGATTTCACAGATTTCTTGCAGCGTTAATCATTTCAATCAGTTCAATCAACGGTTCAGATTATAACACGCAACGTTTGCACTACTTTCGTGGTCATTTAGTAGCTTTATTCATCTCAATTAGCCCAACAAACCATGAAACAATTTTTGACCCTGCTGCTTATCGGTACCGGACTGACCGGCTGTGCACAAACATTGCCTGCAAATTTGCAAACCGGGATCGACTCAATTTTTAAGGATTTTGCGAAGCCTGATGCGCCGGGTGTTGCGGTTTTGATCGTAAAGGATGGTAAGGTGGCGTTTGAAAAAGGCTATGGCATGGCTAACCTGGAGTATGGTATGCCTATCACGCCGACCTCGGTATTTGATATTGCATCGGTTTCCAAGCAATTTACGGGGTATGCGATTTCGACCCTGATACAGGAAGGGAAGATTTCGCCTGGTGATGATATCCATAAATATTTACCCGATATACCTGATTTTGGTAAGAAAATAACCATTCATAACCTGATTCATCACACCAGCGGCCTTCGGGACTGGCCGGAAGGGCTTCACGCAGCGGGCTGGCGCTGGGATGAGTCATTTACCTATGACGACATTATGCGCATGGTAAGCAAGCAGCATGATTTGGATTTTGACCCGGGTTCGAAATATCAATATTCAAATACAGGATATAATTTGCTGGCGGCGATTGTGGCGAAAGTGAGCGGTAAAACTTTCCCTGAATGGACGGCGGAGCATATTTTTAAGCCGCTCGGCATGCAGGCGACCCTGGTGTCGGATGATTACTCGAAAGTTATCCCGCACCTGGCTACCTCTTACTACCAAAACGGTAACGAGTTTCACAAAGCTACCGACCAGCTGACCGCCTTTGGGTCCAGTTCAATTTATACGACAGTTGAAGACCTGTCCAAATGGGTAATCTGTTTTCAACGCGGCCTGGCCGATAAAGACCCGGTTTATTTGCGAATGATACAAACAGATACGCTTAACGATGGTAAGCCTAATAATTATGCTTATGGGTTGGTGATCGATAGCCACAATGGCGTGAAGGAAGTTTCGCATGATGGCGGCTGGGCGGCCTATGCTACTAATATCTCCAACTTCCCCGATCAAAAAGTTGGTATTATATTGTTAAGCAATTCGGGTAATTTTAATGCGGATGGTGAATCCGATGCGGTGGCCCGGTTGGTATTAAACCTTAAGGCCGGATCGGAACAAAAACGCGAAGATTTGAGCAAACTGCCAACGGTTAAGGTGGACAGTAACATTCTAAAAAAGTACCTCGGCACTTACCAATTGGGGCCAGGTTGGTTTGTTACGTTTACGCTGGAAGACGGCCAGCTGATGACGCAAGCGACGGGCGAAGATAAATTCCCGACAGAATTGAAATCCGACACAACGCTTTGGGTGCCAGCGTATAATTCATCTGTTAAGTTTGTGCAGATCACGGACAAAGCTAATGCTATAGTCTACCATGGCAAGGTTTCAAACCGGGTGACGCCAATAAAAGTTGATCCCTCGCAGCTTGCACAGTTTGCGGGTTCGTACTACAGTAAGGAACTGGAGGCTACATACCGCATTACCCTGGAAAAGGGCAGATTGGTTGGCCATCATATGCGCCTGGGCGACTTTAACCTGAGCCCGGATATGATCACTGCAGATACATTTGGCAGCGCCGCCGGGGGCAGCATGGCCTTTTACCGGGATGGACAGCATAAAGTGGCGGGATTTAAGCTTTCGGGGGGAAGGATCAGGAATATCGTGTTTGAGAGGGTGTCAGAACTATGATTTTTAGGATTCAAAGATTTTTAAGATTTTTACGCGCGCTAATCCTGCAATCCTCCTAATCCTAAAAATCCTAGTCCCGGTTTATTCCTGCCGAATTAAACTGCAGGTCGTACAGCTTGCGGTAATACCCATTTTCGATCTTTAACAATTCCTGGTGGGTACCCATTTCCTTGATCTCACCATGATCAAGCACAATGATCTTATCGGCATTTTGGATGGTAGACAAGCGGTGAGCGATCACAATCGCTGTACGGCCCTGCATCAGCTTGCTGATGGCATTTTGTATCAGGTGTTCAGTTTCGGTATCAACTGATGAAGTGGCCTCGTCCAGTACCAGGATAGTGGGGTTGTAAACCAGCGCCCGGATAAACGAGATGAGTTGTGCCTGGCCAGCCGACAGCGTTGCGCCGCGTTCCATTACATTATATTTGTAACCGCCGGGCAGGCGCTCGATAAACTCATGTGCGCCTACGTCCTTTGCTGCCGAGATTACCTGCTCAAGTGTAATTTCAGGATTGTTCAGGGTGATGTTATTCTCGATGGTATCGGTAAATAAAAATACATCCTGTATAACGGTTGCGATATGGGAGCGCAGGTAGCTTACATCATAATCGCGGATATCCACGCCGTCGATTTTTACGCTGCCTTTGCCGATCTCATAAAAACGGTTAAGGATATTTATGGTCGACGATTTGCCAGCGCCCGTGGCCCCAACGAGTGCCAGTGTCTTGCCCGGGCTCACATGGAAACTGATGTCCTTCAGCACCCAGTTTTCTTCGTTATAGGCAAACCATACTTGTTTAAATTCAATGTCGCCGGTTAGTTCTTTGGGGGTTAAGGCGCCTTCGTTTGTGGCAACTTCGTCGGTATCCAGTACGCGGAATATCCGGTCAGCGCCCACCATGCCCATCTGCAGTGTGTTGAATTTATCAGCCAGCTGGCGGATAGGGCGGAAGAGCATGTTAAGCAAAGCAATAAACGCTGTTAATACGCCGGCTGTAATGGGTTTTCCATGGGCCGAAAGCGCGGCCAGCTGGCCATCCGTTAAAATGCGTTTGCAGCCATACCAAACCAGCAAACCCATGCAAACGGCAAACAGTATTTCAACAACAGGGAAAAAGATAGAGTAGTACCAGTTGGAACGGATATTGGCGTCGCGGTATTTGGTGTTTACGGCTTTGAATTTGCGCATTTCCTGGTCCTCGCGAGAGAAGTACTGGATAATGCTGACGCCAGAAATATGCTCAGCTAAAAAAGTATTTAAATGCGCTACCTGTGTTCGTACTTCCTGGAATGACGATTTTATCGCTTCTTTAAAAATGTAGGTAGACAGTAACAGCAGCGGCATCGGGATCAGCGTTATCAGCGCCAGCTTCCAGTCGACATAAATCATATAACCTATTACGGCGATCACCAGCAGCATATCACCCATGATGGAGATTAACCCTTCGGAGAATATATCGGCGATGGTTTCCAAATCGGACACCGTGCGCGTAATCAAAACCCCAATGGGTGTGCGGTCAAAATATTTGAGGCGCAGGCTGGTGATATGGTTAAAAACATCCACCCGTAGGTCGCGGATGACAGACTCGCCCAGCCAGTTGGTGATATAGGTTTGGTAATATTGTGCGATGGTTTGGATGATCAACTGGCCCAGCATCAACTCGACCATAAACAGCAGGCCGTCGTAATTATCCTGTATGATGTAGTTGTCGAGTGTCCTTTGTATCAGGATCGGCTGCACAATAGCATTAGCCGCCAAAAAAATAGTTAAAAAAACCGCGATGATAAACGTGCTGCGAAAAGGCCTGACATAGTGCATCACCCTGCCCAGCAGTTTCCAATCAAGCGCTTTACCGGTTACAGCGTCAGCCATTTGTTTTAATTTCGGATTTCGGATTTTCGATTTCGGATTGAATTTTTTAGTGTGATATCGAAAATGTTCCTTCGTTTACAATGTTATAAATTCTAAAATAAATCTTCGCCACCTTTTTGTAAATCCGACATCGAAAATCCGACATCCGAAATCAATAAAGAACTTCCGTCAGATACAACCCGCAGGCCGGTACAGAAGTTCCCGCATTACTGCGGTTTTTGCTTTCGATGATGTGACGTACATCTTCCGGTTCAATTTCCTTACGGCCAACCATCATAAGCGTGCCAACAATGGCTCTTACCATATTGCGTAAAAAGCGGTCGGCAGAGATGCGGAAGACGATGCCGTTTTCTGTTTCAAACCATTCAGCCACGCTTATTTTGCAGTTATTCGTTTTTACCTGGGTGTTTGATTTGCTGAAGCAACTGAAATCGGTGTACTCGGCCATTATTTTGGCTGCTGCGTTCATGAGGTTAATATCAGGACGATCCCTCAGCTCCCAGGAATAGCCTTGTTTAAAAGGGTCTTTACTAAAATGGATATGGTATTCGTAAGTGCGCAAGGTAGCATCAAACCGGGCGTGCGCTTTTTCAGCCACCGGGAATACTCTTTTTACGGCAATGTCTTTTGGGAGAACGGCATTTATACTTCTAACGATATTCTCTTTTTCGTCCATGGTCCATAGTCTATGGTCCGTGTACCTCTCCATATCGAAATGTGCAAAAAACTGTTTAGCATGTACGCCGGTATCCGTGCGCCCGCAGCCGGTAGTTTCGATGGGTTGCCGGAGGATGATGGAAAGGCGATCATTCAGGATTTCCTGGACGCTTACGGCGTTCTTCTGAATCTGCCAGCCATGATAATTTGTACCGTTGTAGGAGAGTTGGATAAAGTAGCGTTGTTTGCCATTCACAAAACAAAGGTAATAATCCCTGGCTTATTGCTGAATATGTTATATCGGAAGCTGTATCGGCTTCAGACGGGTAACGTGTAATTTTTCGGCTAAATAAAGAATCAGTGTATATTCTTCAATAGTCGTCGGCCTTACCTTTTGTGTAATTGCGTAGTTGCCTTCCGGCCCACAACATTTCGTTCCGTTAGAAATTTCCGGATCGACATCAATGACTTCAAGAAGGGTTTGTTTATCTGAAATAGCTTTAAACCGGAACGCAAATGAACAAGAGAATAAAAAAGCCTTATTGTTATGAAAGTACAATGGAGAGTTCCAATAACTTCCCATAGAGAATAAAAACAAATCACCGGAGCTCCCGGCTCTTTTGAAATAGTCCTTACCAAAAACGGGGCCGTCGGCGGTTTCGCAAGAAAAATTAACCGGAAAGCTACTATCTTTTAATATTCTATCAATAAAAACGGATGCCAAAACAGGGTCATTTATTTGTGATGAAGTACCAAATAGTTTAATCACCGTGTCACGCAGTTTATTGAGCGATACATTAAAAACAACGCTTGTTGGGTTGGGATGAATTAATTTTTTTGTTTCAACACGGGATGGTCTATCAGTGCAGCCTATCTGTATCAAAACAAATAGAAATAACATAAAGTAGCGTCGTTTGCAATTCACGCCGCAAAGGTAACGATTGTTGCAATGTTGTAAGGTTGAAAAGTTGTAATGTTATCTGAAAAAGCGTTTATACAACCTTGCAACTTTACAACATTCCAACAAAGGCTCAATTAATATACTCCTTGTAAATCGCCTCGAATAAGATGCGGTTTTCAACAGCAAGGTCAAACGGCTGATCGAGGAAGGAATTGCTGTAGCCTATGGCTTTGGCCAGGTTTTTTAAAACTTTGTAATAGGTGATTTCAATCCCCTCAATTTGCTGCAAGTAAAAAAGGATGAAGACATCCCGCTCGAGCCTGTTCCGGCCCTTGCGAATGGCTGCAAGGTAACCTTCCAGCATGGTTGCCTTGATGCTGAGGGTGTTGGTTTTCGATGCGGTTTCTTTAATTGCAGCGTAAATTTCCTCCAGCTGTTGCAATTGGTTATTTGCATCTTCGGAACATTCGCTGATAGCCTGCTTTAAAACGTTTAAGGTGGCTATCTGTTCAACTTCTGCAAAAAAGCTGATCAGTTGCTGCTTGCCGAAATAAATGTAATTCAAGTGCTCCAAAAAGGTTTTTTTGAGCAGTTCGTCGTCAAGTTGAACGTCCTTTGGCTGTAATGAGGCAAGTGTGTCGATCATGGCTATGTATATTTAGTTAGGTAGTAAATATCCAAAGGGTTTCTTTCAACCCGATTTATTGTAACGGTTTAAACAATCACCAACTATAGACAAAACTATTTTATCTTTGTTTTCAATAATTAAATAAAATGCTGCAACGAATACAAAGCATCTGGCTGTTACTGGCATCGCTTTCGCTTTATGCCCTGTTTATTTTCCCGCTCGTACATAATGTTTATGTTGACGGTAAACCTTTAACGATAATGGTTAACGGCGTTTTCCAGGATGCCAACGGGCAGCTTACGCATACCCAATTTTTTACCGCGCTTACCATTATGACAGCGGTTATCGGCATCATCCCCCTGATCATTATTTTCCTGTATAAAAACCGCAAACAGCAGGTGGCGCTTTGTTACAGCACTATGCTGGTAATCATCGGCCTTTCTTTTTGGACAGAGAAAAGTGTGGAAGGTGTTACCAACGGCGCGCAGCTCGCACTGGCAAACTTCGGTATCGGCGCACTGCTTTCGTCAATCAGCATACTGCTGCTGGTATTGGCCGTAAAGAGCATTAATCGTGACGAAAAACTCGTGAAATCGGCGGACAGGCTTCGTTGATTTTGGATTTCGTCCCGCACGTGCGGGATCGATTTCGGTTTTTTTTTGACGTTATAATAAGAGACAAAGCAATTTGGCTTATTGCCATTTCAAAGGCTTTTGTCTCGCGCCGCGTATATTCACTATTTCAATCTCCTTTTTTAATAGCTTCACTCTATAAGTGACGATTGTTAACGGGTTTAATGGTCCGCGGTGTAAGTTTTTATTTTTGGCTGATGGTTTAAGAATATCAGGATGGGTTGACAAAACCTCGAGAAATCTATCAGTTTCATCAATGAAATTGGTAACCTCCCGGTCGGTCCAGTTTTCCGCGATGTAAGCGATTATCTTGTCAAATCCTCTGATTGCGCGCGGCAACAAGATTATTTTGAACGCCATTTGTCGTATTTAGCTATAAACTCCTGGTGAGATATACCCTCACCACGATCTGCTTCTGCAAGGCCTTCTTCTATTTCAGCTCGCTCTTCATCATCAATCAAATCCCACCAGTCCGTTTGCTGATCGTTCTTCAATGCAATTAATTTTTGCAAAACCGCCGGCTCTTCTATGTCTGTTAACCACTTTATCAGATCGAGTTTTTCTGCCTGGATGTCCATATCGTTAATGTCTTAATCAAATTTAAGGAATAAATATTGAATAAGTTGGTAACGTTAACTTATTACAACCTACTACAAACTTTAAAACTAAAACTTATTCAACCTAATCAACCACTCATCTAATCAACTACCATCAATCAAATCTTCCAAATTTTTCAATTTTCCTGAATGGCTGCGCAAAAAAGTCGCTTACTACCTGGTTAAACTGATCCTTTTTGAAGACGGGTGTTGAATGGCCGGAGTTGGGGATGATCCACAAATAACTGTTCGGTATGTTATGGGCGATGAGCATGGTGTGCTCAGGTTTCAATACGTCATGGTCGCCGCCAATGACCAGGGTAGGGCAGGTGATGGTGTGCAGCTGCGCGATGGTGATGTGCGGTTCATAAGATAGCAAATGATACAGCTTCGCCTGCGTTTTTAGCTCGGGCGAGGGATTTTTTACTTTTTTTAAGGAGTCCTGGATAGCTTTGTTGGCGCCCATCGCCCAGTTATACACCCAGGGGTCTACCGCGGTGGTATCAGGCGTGAGGTTGGCGCCGGTAACCGCCAGCTTTTTTACTTTATCCGGGTGGCGGATGGCTAGCAGCAGGCCGTTGATGCCGCCATCGCTCCAGCCGATGACGTAGCACGCTTTTAAGTTGAGCTTATCCAGCAGGGCGTTCAGGTCGTCGGTCATCATTTCGTAGCTGAGGGAATCTTTGTCGTCAATGGATTTGCCTTGCGCGCGGCTGTCGGCGATGATCACCTGGTAGTTTTTGGCGAAGTAGGGTATCTGGTACACAAAGTTATTGATGGAACCGCCATTGCCATGGATGATGAGCAGTGGCTCGCCTTTGCCATAGGTTTCGTAGTACATTTTAAAGCCGCGGATATCGGCGTATTTACCTACGGCGGGGTTGCGGCCGTATAGGGTGGTATCGAAGGGATGGCCTTGTGCAAAGACAAATTGGGTGATTGCGGAGAGTAAGATGATGAGGGTAGGGATGCGTTTCATTTTGAATGGATTTAGAAAATTTTAAATAGTTTGTCTGGATCCTGCCGGGTGTCGAAAACAGTTATAATTTTTACCATTTCATCGGTATCAATAAAATAAATGATGTTGTGTTCAGTTAGCACACATTTTCGCACAGTTGCCGAGCCATCAACAAATGGGTATCTGATGGCATCCTCTTCGAGGATTGAGATTATTTTCTCATAACGTGTGATAAATTTATCTAATACGGTATCTCCCCAATGAGAAGCCAGGTAACTTACAACTTTCGTATAGTCTTCTTCAGCGAGAACGGTGAGGGCGACTCTTTTAGCCATTTAAGCCGTACTTTTCCCGGGTCTCGCGAATAATATCCCTGGCAGGCCTAAAAAGTCCTTCTTCGGCCTGCCTAATACTTTGTTCAAGCCGTTCTTTTCGAACTGGTGAGATGGCATCCCATTCACTAAGCGTTGCCTGGCTGCTGAAGTAATTTGTCAGTAAATCGTATATTTCTCTAAGTTGGTCACCTTCAGCGTGTTCTATCCTTTCATGGAGTTCGGTTTTTATAATTGCGTCTTCCATAGTTTCAATTTTTGGATTATTTCAAATTTACAAATATTATTGATTCGATAGTTAGAAACAATCATGGTAATCCTTTAATCCTATAAATCACGGTTCAGACAAATGCGTTAGTGATGGAAGCGGATACCGGCCAATGCGCATAAGGCCTGCAGGCGTATGAGCGGACAGCACGGCCGAAGGCAACGCCCAAATTCAGCAGGGGCTGAAAATTTTCAGCCCGTACAGGCAGTAAAAAATTATAATCCTGTTCATCCATAAAATTCGCCGATCGTGTTCGGATCGGCAAGTGGGAGACGCGAAGTATCGCGTCTCTACGAAGAAAAACCTCTTCAAATCGCTCCAAACGGTGTTTTAAATGTCATAAAAACCGTTTCTTCTGCCCCTATTTGAATTGCCATAAATTAACCGTACCTTTGCGCCCGATTTGGCGATGTTGCCAGATATGTTATTTTATTTCATGAACAACCCATTTATTCAACTGGGGATCCGTCATGATATTGTTAATGCCATCACTGAGTTAGGGTTTGAAACCCCTACTCCAATCCAGGAACAGTCAATCCCGGTATTGCTTACAGGCAGCAACGATTTTGTCGGATTAGCCCAAACCGGGACCGGTAAAACTGCTGCTTTTGGCTTACCATTATTGGAACTGCTGGATTTCGAAAAGAACCACCCACAGGCACTTATTCTGTGCCCCACGCGTGAACTTTGTATACAAATTACGAGGGATATTACTAACTACGCCAAAAACATGGCGAACGTTAACCTGGTAGCCGTTTATGGCGGCGCCAGCATTGTGGACCAACTGCGCCAGATAAAACGCGGCGTACAGATCGTTGTCGCAACCCCCGGCCGTATGCTGGATATTCTCAATCGTAAAGCGATCGATTTTTCGCAGGTTAAGTTTGTAGTACTGGATGAAGCTGATGAAATGTTGAACATGGGTTTCCAGGAAGACATTGACAGTATCTTATCCACTACGCCTACAGACAAAAAAACCTGGCTTTTTTCGGCCACTATGCCTTCAGAGGTTCGCAGGATCGCGAAAAAATATATGACCGATCCCTTTGAACTGACCATGGGCACAAAGAATACCGGCAATGAGAATATCGAGCACGAGTATTACATCGTTCGGGCGCGCGACAAGTATGCGGCGTTTAAGCGCATCGTTGATTTTAACCCGGACATTTTTGGTATCGTTTTTTGCCGTACCAAAATAGAAACGCAGGAAATTACCGAGGCGCTGATTAAAGATGGCTACAATGCCGACTCGCTGCACGGCGACCTTAGCCAGCAGCAGCGCGACAAGGTGATGAAACGTTACCGCGAGCGTAACCTGCAGCTTTTAATTGCTACCGACGTGGCAGCACGCGGTATTGACGTTAACGATGTTACGCACGTAATCAACTACTCATTGCCTGATGAGATTGAAAATTACACCCACCGCAGCGGGCGTACCGCACGTGCGGGTAAAACCGGTGTTTCCATCTCCATCATCAATGGCAAGGAGCTTGGCAAAATACGCCAGATAGAAAAAACGCTGGGTAAAAGGTTTGTTAAAATGGAGATCCCCGGCGGCTTTGACGTTGTGGAGAAACAGCTGTTTGCCCTGGTGCATAAAGTACATAATGTTGAGGTGAACGAGGAGCAGATGGAACAGTACCTGCCGCGCATTTTGGACGAGTTTAAGGATATCAGCAAGGAAGACATTATTAAACGTTTCGCCTCGCTGGAGTTTAACCTTATATTGGATTATTACCAGAACGCGCCCGACCTGAATGCTCATTTTGAGGAAGGCCGCGCCACGGAACGCAGCGGCGAAAGGTCGTCATCTTTCCGCGGCGGTAAATCGGAGTATACCCGGTTGTTTATCAACCTGGGTTCGGTAGATGATTTTACCCGCGGCGAGCTGCTGGGCTTTATCTGCAATAACAGCAAGATCAGCGGCCGCAACATCGGCAAGATTGACGTGAAAGGCGTTTACAGCTTTTTTGAGGTAATGCACGACGATGTGGACAAGGTGACCAACGGCTTTAAAGGCATTGACTTTAAAGGCCGCCCGGTACGCATTGAGCCGGCCGGCGAAGGCGAAAGCCGCGCAGGCGGCAGTGGCGGCGGTTACCCAAAACGCGACGGCGGTTACCGTAGCGGCGAGCGCAACGGCAGCGGCGACAGGCGCCCGAACGGCTATGCAGGCAACCGCAACGGTGCCGAACGCAATGGCAGCGGTGAACGCGCCGGTGGCGGCGAACGCAGCTACAGCGGCGGGGGCAGTGGTTTCCGCGATTTTTCGGGCAAAACCCGCGAAG
>JABDHD010000035.1:36461-36607 GCA_013285685.1 Bacteroidota bacterium | reverse complement strand
ACGAGAGATAGCTTTCGCAAATCATGCCGATGGCAATCGCCTCACCATGGGTTAAGGGATTTTCATCATTCAGCAACGAATTGGTTTCAACAGCGTGGCCGATGGTATGGCCGAAGTTAAGCGCCTTGCGCAAGCCATGTTCTTTT
>JABDHD010000035.1:0-36451 GCA_013285685.1 Bacteroidota bacterium | reverse complement strand
TCTTCAATTACAACTTCGTTTTTTATTTCGACAGAGCGGTAGATCAGTTCGCCCTGCGGCTTGCTCAAATTGCTGGATTTTAGGGCTTCCCAGTAGACTTTATCCATAATGAGGCCGTGTTTCAGCATTTCTGCGGTGCCGCTCAATACCTGTCGCGGGGGCAGGGTAGCCAAAAAATCGGCAGAAATAAATACCGCCTTTGGCTGGGTAAAGGTGCCGATGATATTTTTTACACCATCCAGGTCGATGCCCGTTTTGCCGCCCACCGAAGCGTCTACCTGCGACAGCAACGTAGTAGGCACCTGCACAAAATCAATTCCGCGTTTAAAGGTGGATGCTGCGAAACCGCCCATATCGGTGATCACACCGCCGCCCAGGTTGATCATCAGGGCCTTGCGGTCGGCGCCAAAATCGATCAGCATGTTCCATATCCCGGTGCAAAAGTCGATGGTCTTATTTTCCTCGCCTGACGGTACTTCTATCAGGTCGTAAATGTCCTCCCCTTCAAAATGCTTTTGCACAAGCGGAAGGCAATGCTCACCGGTATTTTCGTCGGTTAAAATAAATACGCGCGAATATTTAGCCTGCTTTGCAAACCGGGCAAGCTCTTCCAAACTGTTCTCAAAAAATATCGGGTAGCCGTCGCTTTGAATGGTTTTCATAAATAATTTCTTTAATCGTTTTTAGCGATTGACAAATTAATACTCCCCTCTTGAGAGGGGGCGCGTTGGAATGTGTTGTGGCGGGGATGTGTTCGCCAGTATGCTCGTTAACACACTCCTCCACCCCTCTCAAGAGGGGAATCGCACCGCCCGCCGCTTTTAAAAACATTTTTCTAAAATTCTGCCAAACCAGTTTCCCGTAAACAATTCTCTGCGTTCTCTGTGGCTTCTTTGCGCCCTCTGTGGTTAAATTTACCACGGAGAACACGGAGAATGCACAGAGGTCCACGGAGAAGAAAGTTATAAGTTATTAGCCGACTTTTGACTTAAGACTTTCGACTTAAGACTTTTACACAGCCCTGATAATTTCTCCGTTAAACTCCACAGTATCGCCGGGCTTTACTTTTAGCCGTTTACGGTAATCAACGTGGCCGTTATATTTTACCTCGCCCTCAGTAACAACTATTTGCGCTTCGCCACCGGTTTGCACCAGGTTGGTTGCTTTTAATAATTGAATGAGGTGGATAAACTCGCCCTCGACTTTGAATTCTATCATGCGGCGGCAAAATTAAACTATTGTTGCAATAATGATAAATCTTACCCGGCAATTTATATTTTTGTCGCGAAGCGGGCTGCTGGTTCATGGTTCATGGTTGATAGTTCATAGTAAAAGAGCTATACACCATCAGCTATGAACCATGAACTATGAACTATGAACCCAAACAATACTGACCAACTTTCCTTCGAAAACACGGAGATCGCTTTCCGGCACTCCACCAATTCCGACCTAAAGCGTGCTTACTGGCTGTTTAGGGTGATCAATGTTAACTTTTTAGTAAAGATAGGCCCGCCCATCACCAACTTCGCGGTCAAAATACACCTGCCCATCAAAGGGCTTATTAAAGCCACCATCTTCCGTCATTTTTGCGGGGGGGAAACCATCAGGGAATGTGAAAAAACTATTCAAAGCCTTAACGCCGGACGGGTAGGCACCATTTTAGATTATTCGATAGAGGGCGAGGATGACGAGCAGGTTTTTGACCACACCTGCGAAGAGATTATCCGTACCATCCGCCGGGCTGCGAAGGAACCGGCTATCCCCATAACCGTTTTTAAAGTGACCGGCGTTGGAAGATTCGCGCTATTAGAGAAGCTGGACGGCAAAGCACCGCTAACGGGGGCCGAGCAGCAGGAGTGGCAGAAAGTACAGGACAGGGTATTGGCCATTTGTGAAAAAGCGCACGCAACGGGCATTCCCGTAATGATAGACGCTGAAGAAACCTGGATACAGGATACTATTGATCAGCTGGCTTTGGACATGATGCGCCGGTTCAACAAGCAAAAAGCGATCGTTTATAATACTTACCAGCTTTACCGGTGGGATAAACTGCAATCGTTAAAAAACGACCACCAGGCAGCCGCAAAAGAAGATTTTATTTTAGGGGCGAAACTGGTACGCGGGGCCTACATGGAAAAAGAACGCAAACGTGCCCTCGAAATGGGTTACCCCTCTCCCATCCAGCCCGATAAACAATCAGCTGACCGGGACTATGATGCCGCCCTGGATTATTGTACAGACCATATCGATCAAATAGCCTTTGTTGCCGGCACACATAACGAGGATAGCTGCCGCCTGCTGGCCGACCTGCTGGATAAGAAAAACATCGACCATCAAAACCCGCATGTTTATTTTTCGCAATTACTGGGGATGAGCGATAACCTCAGCTTCAACCTTGCCGATGCCCGCTACAATGTGGCCAAATATGTGCCTTACGGCCCCATAAAAGCAGTACTCCCTTACCTCTTCCGCCGGGCACAGGAAAATACCGCCATCGCCGGGCAGATGAGCCGTGAGTTGAGTTTGATCGTGAAAGAAATGAAGAGGAGGTCAAAGGTTAAAGGCGAAAGGTAAAAGGTTTTTCCTTTTTTATTTTTGTTTTATGGCCTGATAAAAGAAAGAAGAATGAATACCGCATCAACCTTTTACCTTTCATCTTTTACCTTTCGCCTTTTACCTTTCGCCTTTCACCTCTTATTCCTGCCTTTCGCCTTTCACCTATTTCCCCGTGCAAAAAGTACCTGTATACTATCCGGGGCGGACATCAAATAGGTTTTTATGCCCAGTTTTTTCGCCGCCTCGATATTTTGAGGGTTATCATCAATAAACAGTGTTTCGGCGGGAATGAGGTCGTTTTCATCCAGTACCCGCTCAAATATGTCCGCATTGGGTTTGCGTTTGCCCATTAGGTGCGAGTAATAAGCTTTTTCGAACAAGTGGTCGTTACCCCGCTCAAAACCAAAGTCGGTTTTCAGGTAATCCATAATAAAATCGTAGTGGATGGGGTTTATATTGCTGAGCAGGAAAGTGCGGTATTGGGTTTTTAAATCCAGCAATAGTTCATGGTTGCCTTCAGCTACGCCCACCAGCAGGCTGTTCCAGGCGTAGTCGATCTGTGCGTCGGTTAATCCGGGTTGATTTAAAACATCCCGGATATAGGCCCTGAATTGCTCCGAAGTGACATCACCGCTTTCAAATTCGGTAAAAATTTTATCTTGACGTTGGTGGCTGTAAAAGGCGTCGGGATCGGCAATGCCCAGGCTGGCCCAGGCCTCGCGGCTCCGGTTAAAATCAAGCGAAAAAATAACATTGCCGTAATCGAATATGATGTTCTTGATGTTTTGCATAAAGTGCTTTAACTTGTGGCAAATATGCTGAAATCATGGAAAATAATGAACAGTTGAATATCAAACCCATTACTCTCCTCTCCGGACCGCCCGGAGCGGGTAAAACAACTATTGCCAAAGAATTAGTAGCAATTTCGCCCGGTCTCGTGGCCTGCATCGAAGGCGATAAATTCTGGTCTTTTTTTGCAAAAGGTTTTTACCTGGTAGAAACAGGCATAAATTTCAGAACGCTGATGACCTCTGCAATTGCCGCATCGCTCTCTTACGCGCGTGCCGGTTACCAGGTGATTATTGATTTCTCGGTGCCGCCCTGGTTTTTGCCAACGGCATACAAAATAGTTGGCAGCCGTGGCATGGTACTCAATTATGTAGTAGTACGGCCCGATAAAAAAATATGCGCCGACCGGGCAGCCAACCGCAAAGAAGGCGCCGTGCCCGATTATAGCATTTACAACAAAATGTACGACTCGTTTAATGAGGCCGCGATCTTTACCATATACCACAATGAATGCAGCGCCGCAGAAATGGCTGAAAAAATACGGGAAGGCCTTGATGAAGGAATGTTTAGGGTAACTGAGCAAAATTTGCCAAAACCTAAAAATTCAGTTTCGCAATAATTATAAAATTTCTACATTTGCAGCCTCGTTAGTCTCAAGTCGAAAGTGTTAAGTCGTAAGAAAAGAAAATACCTTATCAGGCTTAGGACTTAAGACTAAAGACTTTCGACTTAAAAAAGCGCCTATAGCTCAGTCGGTTAGAGTAGAAGACTCATAATCTTTTGGTCCCTGGTTCGAGCCCAGGTGGGCGCACCGAGCATGGTAAAACCCTGATTCTAAGTTAGAATTGGGGTTTTGCATTATACATCGCAAAGTCGCTTCGCATATCCTGCGAGGACTGAAATATTTACAGCCTGAAACCATAGTGCTCAAGCATATCGCTATAGGCGTCCCTAAACAGGCTCATGGTCGCTTCAGCCAATTCACCGCACAACTCAAACCGGATTATTTCCATGGGAACCTTATACTTAACGGAAATCGGCCTGATTAGCTTTAAATGCGACAGCAGAGCTGCTTCATCGGTATAAGCCTCCGTAATCAGAAATTCCCCTATATCTGCATCATTGAAATAGCAGTCATAGCTTAATACCTGCGTGGATCCTTCTTTAGCCACAATTGTTTTAAGTTCACGGGTCATTTGTATGAATCGGGGACGATCAATTGGATCAATCTTTACCTTAGCAGTAAGCCGTAAAACCTTGTTGGCTTCCATAACACATAAATATTGGAGGGATAAGCGAATAATATTCGCTTATCCCTTTTTGTTTACACCGTTACGATAATCTTGCCCACTGCATTTTTTGTCTCGATGAGCGAATGGGCTTTGGCCATTTCTTCCAAAGGAAACGTTTGGGAAACATGGGTTTTAACAATCCCTTTAGCTAACAACTCTGCAATAGCAGCCAGATCTTCTTCGCTCTTATGTACCAGGACACGGTAGCCGGTTACATTTTTTGATTTAAGCTGTTCTGATATTTCATGATCGAAATCCACAATCAGGCTAAGCAATGTGCCACCCGGCTTTATTGCCCTTAGCGACCGCCTGATATGATGCACATCATCGCTCCAAACTGCATCATGTACTATGTCGGCATCTGTTACCAGTTCTTCAAAAGCCTGGGTGTGGTAATCAATAAATTCGTCCGCACCAAGCCCCAGTACAAAATCTCTGTTCTCTCCTGAAGTTACAGCGATCACATAAGCACCGAAATGTTTAGCAAACTGAACCGCATAATGGCCTACGCCGCCTGATGCACCGGTTATTACTTTATCTCCCTTTTTTATTTTCCCGCCGGTTACAATTGACTGCCAGGCGGTCAACGCAGCTATTCCAACGCCTGCGGCTTCCTCGAAGGAAATGTTACCTGGCTTTAGCGCCAGATCGTTTTCTGGTGCCGCTACATATTCTGCGTAACCATTGGCCTTGCCTACAAATTTAACCATGCCAAATACTTCATCTCCTATTTTGAACTTAGTAACCGCCGGGCCGGCTTCGGTTACAATGCCTGCGATGTCCCAGCCCAAGATGATGTGTTTTTCATCACCCTTTAGCTGTAGTACATAATTGAGGGAATCCTGGTTACGCCGGGCAAAAGCATCGACGGGGTTGACGCTGATTGCTTTTACTTTTATTAAAACTTCATCATCCTTTATTGACGGAACGGCTATTTCGGCCAGTTGCAGATTTTCCGGGCCGCCCACGGCCTTTAATATGATTGCTTTCATTTTCTATATTTAATTTTTGTTCAAAATTAGATTGCAGGTATCTTTGCATCAAGTATGCACTTTTTGGAATGCTACATACTAAAAGTATACTATACAGATTATCAAATGGTTAGTATTTAATTATGACAATTCATAAACCGACTCCCGAATGTTGTGTTGACTTCGCCTTCCAGCGTATCGGCGGAAAGTACAAAGGACGTATCATTTACAGCATTCATATTCACGGCATCCTGCGTTATGGCCAGTTGAAAAAAGCCATCAGCGGTATTACCCCAAAAATGCTGACCCAGACATTGAGAGAACTGGAGAATGACAAACTGATCAGCCGTAAAGTTTATGTAGAAGTACCGCCAAAGGTGGAATATACCTTAACGGAGTCGGGCCGGAGACTGGTTCCTTTTATCGAGTATTTAAAGGAATGGGTGGAAGACCTGGTAGCCAGCGATCCAGGTCATGAGTTGCATGAGCAGCATGAGTTGTACGGGCGCTAAATGTATTGCCATAAGCCGCCGGGCCTTGTACTATTTTCAATCCCTAATATATTTTGCGAATTAATATTTTTGTCTGCACTGGTAAAAAGGCAGCTAAGTACGATGCCGATTTTAAATCTTGAAAAACTCAGACATTTTTATTTAATAAACTGATTGCTAATGAGGATAATAATATTAAATCGTTCATAAAGTGGTTCGAGAAGCACCCGGGTGAGTGCACATGGTTTGACTTTTATTGCAAAGCCCGAACCGGCTGGGAAATATTTTTCTCCGCCTTTTTTTTATCGGGAACTTCACATACCCTTATTATTCATCCTGCTGCTTATTCAAATAAAAATACGCAAAACCTTTGCTTTTTTTCGACCTGAACAAAGCAGCAAATAACTTGGCGGGTATCTGAAGATCATTATCTTTTGAGCTAAGAGGCGTTGAACCGGACTACCCCATAACTCCTAAAATTGATGATATTTTAAAAGGCGCCGACACAGAATTAAATTTCGCACTTAGCCTAATTCAGTCAAAAAAATGAAAGCAATGCGGCCTGTACTAAAGCTGGGCGTGTGAAGAAATAAAGATTTACAATTGGTGGAGATGCTGCTCATTAAGGTTCATTAAAATCTTTTAGCAAATTAGCCAGAAGCCGATATCGTCTAAAAAATGGTGCGAAAGTTGCACATTTAGGCGCACAAAGCGAATAACCACGGTTGTTCGCTCAGGACAGACGCATTAAAATAGTTTTAAACTTATCAGCGGTGAACGCCAGGAACGGTATGGTTTAAAGAATAGTTTTTTAACCGCTAAGTTCACTAAGGCCACTATAAACATCGACTACTTTGCGAAATCTTTGTGCACTTGGTGTACCTTGTGGTAAAAACTATTGATTATAACTGAAATATTAGATAATGTTGTTAAAAATAATTTTAATGAGTTTGCCCTGGTTGTTCGCTTTTTTTTGTGCGACAACCTTTTAAAAAAGTGTGGGGTAAAAAGATTGCAGCCCAAGGTTTTTCATGGTTTGCGCGGCGAAGGCCTAGTGCGGCAAAGAATACGCCAATGGGCGGATGACAGTGGTTTTGGTTGCTTTGTGTCAAGACAATTTGCGATAGCAATCATTCGCGCCTTAAAAAACAAACACCCCGTGAATAACTAACAGTCCCTCCCGCGGTAACTGAGCGGGCTGCTGTAAGCGTTTAAGACAAATGATTTGATTGAACGTTTTACGCGCGTTCGCAGGTCACCCTACTGAAACAGACATGATTATTTCAAAAAATGCTCCCGCTTCCCCATTTCCTCTCCCGCCTTTCGGTACTCCTCCCCTGCCCGTAGTTCAATGCGCCTTATCTTACCGCTGATGGTTTTTGGCAATTCATCCACAAATTCAATAATACGCGGAACCTTATACGCCGCAAGTTTGCTTTTGCAATAAGCAAAAATCCTGTGGCAAAGCTCCTCATTTTCCAATGCCTCGGGCGTCAATACCACGAAGGCTTTTACATCCTGCCCCTTTATCGGGTGCGGACTCCCAACTACCGCCGATTCCAGCACCTCATCCAATTCCAGCAAAACGCTTTCCACCTCAAAAGGCCCAATGCGGTAACCCGAAGATTTTATAACATCGTCGTCACGCCCCACAAACCAAAAGTACCCGTCCTCATCCTTGTACGCTTTATCGCCCGTGTAATAAAGTCCGTGTTTAAAAGCCTCCGCCACCCTTTCCTCATCCCCTATGTACGATTTAAAAATACCGTTGAAAGCCCCCGGGTGCATGCGGACGGCAATCTGACCGGTTTCATGCAGGGGAAGCTCGTTTCCGTCACCATCCGCAATCAGCATGTCATAACAAAAAGCCGGTTTCCCCATCGATCCAAACCTGATCCTGCTGGCCGGCAGGTTTAAGATCATACAGGTGCTTTCCGTTTGCCCGTAACCGTCCCTTATGGTTAGGCCCGTGCCCGATGCCCAAACTTTTATGATCTCGGCATTGAGCGGTTCACCTGCCGCAACACATTCCTTTAGCGAAAAATGGTACTGGTGCAAATCTTCCTGTATCAATGATCGCAGCGCGGTAGGCGGCGCGCACAACGTGGTTACCTGGTAATCCTGTATTACGCGCAATTGTTCCGCGGCTATAAACCTGCCTTTGGGTTGGTATACAAATATCGTGGCGCCCATATTAAGCGGGGCGAACACGCTGCTCCAGGCAAACTTTGCCCAGCCCGGCTGCGCAATATTATAATGCTTGTCGCCTGGCTTCAACCCGATCCATGCTGCGGTAGTTAAATGCCCCAGCGGGTAACTCATATGTGTATGCACAGCCACCTTGGGCATACCCGTGGTGCCCGAGGTAAAAAACCAAAACAGGTCATCATCCTTGGCCGTATACGCGGCCGCCGCATCCGGCGCCTCACTTTCAATCAAATCAAACGACGACCAGCACGCATGCCGGCCATCCAGCAGCAACTTTACCCCGATATCCCCTTCGTATTGCTGCAGGGCCTGCTCCATTTTAGCCAAATTTTCCCGGTCGGTGATGATCACATTCGGGCGCGCTTTCTCAAACCGGTACACAATATCGCTGGCGCTTAATATGCCGGCCGCCGGTATCAGTATAAACCCGCCTTTAATACCCGCCAAATAGGTTATCCATAAACCCTCGTGCAGGCCGCACATAATAAACACACTATCGCCCTGCCGCACGTTTTGCCTGCGCAACAGGTTCAGCAAGCGGTTGCATTTTGTAAGACCCTGGCCGTAGGTAAGCGTGCTCATTTGCCCTTCAGCCGTAACCATTTCGAGCATATCGCGCCCGGCATTCCGGTTTACAACTATGGGTTCAAACACATCCCTTACCCAGTTAAATTTTTCGGGCACGGCCAAATTAAATGCGGCAAGTTTGTCGAATTCCCTTTGCTCAATAATGCGCATTAATTCAGTTAGCTTATCAGTAAAATCGGCAGGCATTGCAATTGGTTTTATAAGCAAAGCTATTAATTTATTGATGCAATATTTGTGTAGTGGCTTTGGTTGTTTGAAGCGGCATTACTGCCGACTGAAAACTGCCGACTGAAAACTTAAAGTAAGGGTATGCCCTTGTAGGTCTGGCTATCCGTCGGCGTGTAATTGGCTTAGTTTTTGAACACCCCACCACGGTAAAAGACAATCCTATGAAAACTTCACCATCGTTAAAAAAAGTTTACATAATTCCCGGCAGGGGTGGTCATGCGGATAGCTTTTGGTACCCATGGCTGATCAAATCTTTAGAAAAAGCTGACTTTACGGTAACCTTTATGAAAATGCCAAATCCTGACGAGCCAAAAAAGGCAGATTGGATGTCGGCTTTGATGCCGCTGATCCCCGAAATGGACACAAATACCTGTCTTATCGGGCACAGCGTTGGTTGCCAGGCGGCGCTCAGATTCCTGAGCAATTTGCCCTCCGGAAGTAAAATAAGCGGAGTAGTATTAGTAGCCGGCTGGGTAAGCGTCCCCAATTGGCAGGGAAGATCTGAAAAAGAAAAAGCGGTGCTGACCGACTGGATGAATCCACCGATCGATTTTAGCAATGTGACGGGCAGAGCGGATAAATTTACCGCCATATTTTCAGACGACGATCAGTTTGTGCCCAGGGAAAACTGGGCAGCCTGTGAGCAGTATTTAAACGCCGGCGTCATCATCAAGCATAATTTTGGTCATTTCGAATTTGAAGGTTTGCTGCAATTGCCGGAGGTTGTTGACGCAATAATTAGTATGTCAAAATAAACAAGCGGAGCATGGCGGCTACTCGTGCGCGGTGTATAGGTGCTGCAGCGCTTTTGGCCCGCGCCGACCTTGAGCCTGAATGTGGGAGTCTTGAAACGTACCCACTAATCTTCTGCTTCTAATGCAATTTTATTCTGCAGGTTCTATCCGGGCCACAAATCCGCCGTCTTTTTCCATATGAATATGAATGGCATCTCCCCCTTTTAACGGCTACTGGATATAAATGGGCATCTTATAAAAGATAAAGGCCGGGCTTATGAACGGGTATAAATACTAAAATGGCTATTTTTTCTTCAATGTTTCAGTAATGGCTGCCTTTGCCAGTGGTTCCATTACTTTGTAACCAGCCAGGTTGGGGTGTACTAAACCGTCTTGTGCCAGTTCAACTTTCAACCCTTTTTTGTCGTTTACCATGGCCGACCAGTAGTCGATGTAAGTGAAATGATTTTTGGCGGCGTAAGCTTTAAGCATATCATTGAGCGCTGCGATCTTTTCGGCTGGCGCTAAACCTCTATGCCATGAAAAGTCTGTTGCGGGTAATACAGAACCGATAATTGGTTTTATCCCGTTTATCTTAGCCAGCTCGCACATGGAAACGATGTTGCCGAATATATTTTCAGGAGCGATATAACCCCGGTTTTGGGCAAAGTCGTTAGTACCTGCTTCGATAACTACGGCCAAAGGTTTCAGGTTGATGACGTCCTCACGAAAACGAACAAGCATTTGTGCTGATACCTGGCCACCTATACCGCGGCTGATGTACCCGTTATCCTTAAAAAACCGGGGATCAATATTGCCCCAATTTTCGGTTATGGAGTTACCCAAAAATATCACGCGTTTTTCGCCCGGGGCCGGAGGTGAAAGTTTGGCGTTCGCATCGCTGTATTTGCTTAGCCAGGCCCAGTCGTTATGCACCAGGTCGTCATAATATTTTTGTAAGTTGGCCCAGCCTTCGGCAGATTTTTGCGCCTCCGTTTTTTCATTGCTCAGCGGTTTTAACAAGCCCAGGTCATTCATCCAATCACCAAAACGGTCAATCCAGCTATCCGTTGGGATGTTTTGCTTATTCATTCCAAAGCCATGGCCACCTTTTGCATAGATATGCAGTTCGGCACTGCGTTTGGCTTTAAGCCACGCATTGTAAAGGTTGGTGCTTTGCTGTTCGTTGGCATTTAACAGGTCATCTGATGCTGCTGCAACAAACAATGGCGGGGCATCAGCAGGCGCAGGCTTTAATAACCCTTTTGAAATGTATGGATAGATGGCGCCAATAAAGTCCGGGCGGTTTTCGGCAGTCGCATTGATAGTGCTTAACACGGCCACGGTTCCACCTGCCGAGAAGCCAAGGATACCTACCTGGTTGGGCACAATTTTATAGTCAGCCGCGTGGCTGCGTACATAGCCTATCGCGGCCTGTCCATCGGCAACCGCTAAGGGAATAACATCCAGTTTGTCCATTTCAAAGCCTTTTTGGGCGGCTTTGTCGCTAAATTCCTTTAAAGGGTCGGTGCCAGTGGTGTGTTCCAAACGATATTTTAATACAAACACGGTGACACCTTTTTTATTTAACCAGGCTGCCGCGTCGGCGCCTTCTTTCTCAACTGATAATAGATGAAAACCGCCGCCGGGGCAAATAACCACCGCGGTACCGGTTCCCTGCACAGCGGTGTCGGCAGGGTAAACGGTCAGCGTAGGGTGACTAACGTTGTAAACGACCTTGGTTTTCAAGGCGTTGTCATCGTTTTCGGCTTCGGTCCAGGTCCATTTTTCAGAGCCTGGGGCCGCGCCGTAATAAAGCTGTATTACTTTTTGTTGTGCCTTTACAGTTATCGCACTTAATAGAAGGGCGGCTAACGCTAATCTTTTCATGTTTGTTTTATGGTGTTTTCTTATTTTTTGTTTAATGATTTTGTTATCTCCCGGTGCACCTACCTGCCTGGCGCTGACTAAACCACCTCCAATAACAGGCACGAAAGCATAAGCGCCTACACAGCACCGAAAAGATGAAAATGACCCCATAGCTGAATTAATTTATCTAATACGGTTTAAAATAAATCGATTTAGCAATCAAAAGTAGTATTTATTCAGCAAGTATTTAAGGATTATTTTTCTGAATCGATTTATAAAATTAACCTTAGCTAAGCACTTCAAAAACCATAAATCAGATCATCATGAAAATACTTTACTAAACAAAGCGCGGCCGTAGGCAGTGAGGCAAAAAAGGTGTTAAGTAAAATAACTTTAGCCCGGAATGGGAACTGATGAGCTGGCTGGGCGCCGTAAGTCCCTTTATAGATGCCCAAAAGCAATTCTACAAAGATTATTACCTGCCTTACCGGGAAAGTAAGCGCTTAAAAATAAGTCAACAGGCTTAGCGTTTCAGGAATCAATGGCGCAGCTGCTCACGCACTTTTGCGAGCAACTCGTTCAAATCAAATGGTTTGCTTATATAGGCATCGGCACGGCAGTCCGCCATGATGTCCTCAACGTGAAGGGCGGTGGACATAATGATCATGGGAATATGGCTCATCTGCCAGATTTGCTTGATTCGCAGGCAAAACCGGTGCCCCGGCCCGCCTGGAATCCATTCATCGATCAGTGCCAGGTCCGGCGTTGACGGCGCCATTGCATCCAGGTCCTCAGGCGTTGTTAACTGCACCACCATCATTCCTTCATCTTCCAGGATATAGGTAATCAGGTCACGCACAGCCGGGTCGTTCTCTATGAGTAAAACTTTTTCAGACATTACTTATTAATTAGGGAGCATAAAGATAAATATTTTGATTAAAATAATTTATCTGTAGTTAATATTTCCCTTGCGCTCGCAAACATTTCCGCTGTCGCAAGCCCCGACGGTCGCGTAGTATGCTTTTCGCTAAAATAAGTTCACAGCCTTTTCAAGTATTGTATTTTCATCAAACTTCTTTTTTTCAGCCTTGCCACGTTCTGAAAAGCTAAAGCACAAACGGAGTTTGCGCCTTAGCAATCATAATTCTCTTTTGGATTACTTTTCCATAAAAAAATCCAACAGGCCTTTTTGTACCTGGCCAGTTTGTTCCTGGACATTCCAATGTCCCGAACCTGTAATTGTACATACTTTTACATTGGAAGCAACCAAACGGACATGTGCCCCCAAAAAGGGCGCAAAATGGTCTGATCCCATTGCCAATACAGGCATCGCCAACTTATTTTTACGAAATTCCTGATTGTCTTTAATGTCTTGCTCAAATACAAACCAAAGAAACGACGCTCTCGTTGCACCTTTTACCGAATACGCCCGGGTAAATTCAGCTTTTTCCTGGGGGGTAAATGAGTTCTGCACAAAACTTACCGCCGGGAAGAAATCTTCTAAAATGAAATTCATTCTTCCCTCCACAGCTTCTGCTGAATGCGGCTGACTAAAAAACCCGAACCACCAGGCCTGGGCTTTAACCTGGCTCCAAACCGGTTCGACGCCGGGTATCAGGGCATCCAGTAAAGCGAGCTTATTAACCTCATCAGGAAATTGCGCTGCATAAGCCCAGGCAACCATCATACCGATATCGTGTCCGGCTATATCAATTTTGTTATAACCAAGCTTTTTTACAAGTTCGTGCAGGTCGATAGCTATATTTTTTTTGTCATAACCACCTTGTGGTTTACCAGACTCTCCAACACCACGCAAATCCGGAGCAATTACAGTGAAATGCTTTGAAAGTTCCGGAAGTAATCTATTCCACATATACCAATTTTGAGGAAATCCATCTACCAGCATAAGTGGTGCTCCATGCCCGCCGATCACGTAATGTATTTTTACACCATTTACGATTGCATATTGGCTGGAAAATCCTTTCGGCGGTAACGCCGGTTTTGCAACGTTAGTTGTTGCAGCGTGGTCAATAACGTTTCTTGAAAATGAAGTGTAAGCGCTGAAAGTAAATGCAATGAGCATTACTGTAATTTTGAGAATGCTATTTGTTGTTTTCATTATTGGTGATTTTAAATGAGTTCTATTGAGTTATTAGCATAACCCATCCACAGCTCACGGTAGAATTATCCGTCTTTAAGACCGTCTTCCCGAGATGTTTGCCATAGTTAGTCGGAACGTTTATTCCGTAAAGCTGCGATATAAATATTTCGCGCCTTAATATGCTTGTTGGTTCATGTCACCTGGAGATCGTCATTTTGAGACAGGCATTTTTATGATTATTTTTGAAACTCCGGTTTTAACTCCGCATTCATAGCTTTTCTGAATTTCATTACTTTGGGCGTTGAAACCTGCATGATGTAAGCTGACTTTGGATTGAGCCGGTAATACCCCTGGTGGTAATTTTCAGCGGCATATGCTGCAGTAAACGGAACAACCTGGGTAACTATTGCTTTAGGATAATGCTTTGAATTGTTGATCTTTTTTACCGAACCCAATAAAATATTTTTCTCCTCCGGGGTCCGGTAAAAAGCTATGGAACGATAGTCGGTGCCTACATCAGGCCCCTGGCGGTTAAGCTCTGTGGGGTCATGAGCAAAAAAGAATGCGTTGGCTATCGTCTCAAAACTGATCACTTTCGGATCATAATAAATTTGTGAGCATTCAGCGTGCCCGGTAGTCTGCGAAGCCACCTGGTCATAAGTCGGATTTTTAGTTGTGCCGCCTGCATAAACCGATATCACCTTGTTTACGCCCTTTAGCTCAACCATAGCTTCGCTCATACTCCAAAAACAGCCACCGCCAAAAGTGGCTACTTGTTCTCCCGGACCAGGTTTTGGCAACGGCGTAAAATCATTAGCGCCACCCACCGTTTGCCCATTGGCGACACCGGCAAATAATAAAAAACCGATGCCAAATAAAAAGAGTCGTTTCATAAGATATTTGTTTAAAAATCAAATAGACGTTTGATTTTATCTATTTGAGATTTTGATTAAATAATGAGGTGATTTGATAGAAGAAAAAGCCTGATCATTATCTGCATGTTATAATCAATGCCCGATCCCGGTGAAAGGGATATCGGGCATTTGATTTAGTCAGGCCATCAATTTTTTAGTGTTTTGCATAAGATGCTTTGATGATCACCGCTGCAACTGCTTCAGGCTGCGAGATAAACACCGCATGGCTGCCTTTGATCTCGGTTATTTTAGCATTTGCTTTTTTGTACATATTACGCTCTGTCATTGGGTTGATGGCATGATCTTCGGTAGCCACTATCCCGTAACTGGGCTTGTCTTTCCAGGCCACTTCGGTTACGGTAGTACCAAAACATGAGCCGACGATAGGTTGCTGTGAAGCGTTCATAAAATCAGCTAAAGCCTTAGGAAGATCGGCGCAGTAACCCTCATGGAATGTTGTTCTGTCAAAAAATACAACCCCTTTTGGATCTGCCGTAACACGCATTGAAGGTGCTTTTGCCTGGGTTGCTGACCATGAATTTGCGGTTTCGCCTTTATCCGGCTCAAAAGCGGCTACATAAACTAATGAAGCAACCCTGGGATGTACACCTGCCTGGGTAATTACTACACCGGCCCATGAATGGCCAACCAGCACTACCGGCCCATCCTGTTGATCAAGTATACGGTTGGTTGCTTCAACATCATCGTTTAATGAAGTCAGCGGGTTTTGAACAATGGTTACATGATACCCCTTTTTTGTGAGTATGTTGTAAACGGCTTTCCACCCGGAACCATCCTGGAATGCGCCATGTACGATCACGATGTTTTTAATGTGCGAAGTTTGCGCTGCTGCCGCGTTAACCCGTATAAGCAAGCTGCTAAGAATTACGAATGCTGCGATTAAATACTTATTTAACGAGCTGTTTTTAATAGATGCGATTTTCATTTTATTTATTTTTAATAGAAATTGATAGTAGACCTGATATTTAGAATAGGAATCTGTTGTTAAACTTTCATCCTTATTGGTAGGAAACACTTAAAGTGATGGGCACGTTAAGCGCTTTGGATACAATACAATTAGCTTTGGCGCCCTCTGCAATTTCCTGGAACGCTTCGGCGGAGACACCGTCGATCAATGAGGCTTTCAAATCCAAATGAATACCCGTGATCTTAAGGTTAGCCAAATCCACATCGAGAATGGCTTCGGTATTCAAATCGTTGGCTATAAAGCCGGCTTGATTGAGGGCTGCACTTACCGACATGGTAAAACAACCTGCATGTGCCGAGGCTATCAGTTCTTCGGGATTGGTACCGATACCCGACTCGAACCGGGTTTTAAACGAATAGGGTGTTTGGTTAAGGACGGTGCTTTGAGAAGATATTTCTCCTTTACCTTCTTTAAGGCTGCCATTCCAATGAGCTTTTGCTGTACGTTTCATGTTGTTTATTTTTATTTGGTTAAAAATTATACAACAAAGTACGGCACGAAAATTCGCGTGACCGTGTGACCTGCATCACATTTAACGGCGGGCAATATTTATGTGATGTAGGTCACTTTTCGGTTGGCCGAAGCCAACGGCAATCAACTTTGGCCTCCGGTAATTATACTGAATCGTTTTTAGGCAGGTTCTTAGCGATCCACATTATTGCCTTGTTTTTTTAAAGAATGGAAGGAATTAAAAGCAAGTGTGATCAAAAGGCCTACGATACAACCGACAATTACACAGCCCATCCTTTCTAATCCGATATGCCAGGTACTGTTTTCTCCCTCTTCATGTATCATTACGATGACTAAGGCTGAAAGAGCAGAACGTAAAGCCGAGTTCAGCTTCAAAAATATGCCGATCGCAATGGTTAACATGACACCCAGGCAGATTAAAAACAAGTTGGGAATGCGTATCAGAAATAACAACAGCCCCACTGATGAACCGAGGATATTTGCCTTTATTCTATCAAATGCCAGGCGATTTGAATCCTTTCCGTCAGGCGCGATAACTAACACGACCGAGATCATGCTCCAATAAAATTGATGCTGCGGGAAACATTTGTATAGTGTATAACAAATGCACAAACCCAGTATACATTCTAAAATGTAAATAACAGTGTTTGGTTTATACAATTCTTTGATCACCTCTCCTGGATTGCCTTTGGTTGTTTATTACTTCAAAAAATTTGTTTTGAGCGTATCCCAAACTTCGGCGCCATCGCCAAGCAGGGTTTGCCTGATCATATAAATTCCAAATCCTTTTGCTTCCGCGACATTTATTTTAGGTGGCATCGCCAGTTCAGTGGGGTTTGTTAACACATCCACCAAAACCGGGCCGTTATGCGCCAGTGCTTTTTCTATCGCCGCGGGTACGTCTTCGGAATGTTCTACTCGTATCCCCAAAATTCCAATGGCCTCGGCCATTTTTGCGAAATTCGGGTTCTTTAAATCGGTGCCAAACGGGGGCATGCCGATGACCTTCATTTCCATGGCCACAAAACCAAGCGAGCCATTGTTAAACACGATAAGTTTTACAGGCAAATTATATTGATAAATGGTGAGGATATCGCCCATCATCATCGCAAAACCGCCATCGCCGGATAGCGAAATAACCTGCCGGCCGGGGAATGCCAGTTGCGCCCCGATGGCCTGCGGCATAGCGCTAGCCATAGAGCCGTGATTGAAGGATCCGATCAATCTTCTCCCCGCTTTCATGTCCAGGTATCTTGCAGCCCAAACCGTCGGCGTACCTACGTCGGCCGAAAATATGGCGTCGGCCTCAGCCATATCGCTGATTGTTTTTGTGAGATATTCCGGGTGGATCAGCCTGCCGGTTTCCCCCTTAGCATGGGAATCTAAATTTTTCCGGCTCTGCTTATACCGGCCCTGGCATAGTTCTAAAAAGCCGGTATCCGTTTTCTGATCTAAAAATGGCAGTAAAGCATTAATGGTTTCCTTAACATCCCCTACCAGGCCCAGGTCGAGTTTACACCTTCTCCCCAAACGTTCCGGGCGGATATCCAACTGAACAATTTTGGCGTTTGTCGGATACCATTCCTTATATGGGAAATCCGTGCCGAGCATGAGCAACAAATCGCTTTCCAGTACCGCATGATTGCCGGAAGCTATGCCAATAAGCCCTGTCATGCCAACATCGTAGGGGTTATCATATTGTACATGTTCCTTGCCCCTGAGCGCATGAACCGTTGGCGATGCAATTTTTGCAGCAAGAGTCATTAACGCCTCGTGCGCACCGGCACAACCGGCCCCGCAAAGCAGGGTTATTTTTTTTGACTGATTAATGAGCGATGCCAGCTGCTGCAGGTCGGCATCGGAAGGCCGGATGCTGGCGCGATTTAAGAACAACGGATGTTCCAACTCATCGTCGGGAATATTTTGCATGGCCACATCGCCTGATAGACCAACAACGGCGACTCCGTTTAATCCAATGGCATTTTGAATCGCAATTTGCAGCACCCGGGGCATCTGCCGCGCGGAGGCGATCGTCTCGCAATAATAACTGCACTCCCTGAACAATGCCTCGGGGCGGGTTTCCTGGAAATAACTGCTGCCCACCTGTTCGCTGGGTATTTGCGCGGCTATGGCAAGCACCGGGGCATTGCTTCGGTGTGCATCATATAAGCCGTTAATGAGGTGCATATTGCCCGGGCCACAGCTGCCCGCGCACACGGCCAGCTTTCCCGTCAGCTGCGCCTCCGCCCCGGCTGCAAATGCGGCAGCTTCTTCGTGACGGTAATGTATCCATTTGATTTTCGGGGATTTACGTAATTCATCCGTAATTCCGTTGAGCGAATCGCCCACCACACCGTGAATATGCTTTACACCGGCATGTTCCAGTATTTCTACCAGTTTTCCTGCTACTGTTTTCGACATGATCATGAAAATTTGAATGCTTAGATAAAATTAAAAAAAAGCCAAACTGTTTTTCCAGCCCGGCTTTAATTTTATGAGATCGGTTTTTTTAATTCTAATCCACGAAGAGTACCGCTATTTATTTAAGTATCAGTACCGGCTGATTTGCGTTTAATTCAAGGGCGTTTGTAATGCTGCGATGTGTTAAGTTGCGAAAGAAACTATAATTACCTGGCAGGGCAATGATGAGTTGAGCGTGATGCTTGTTTGCAAAATCGAGTATACCATGAGCAATATCCCGGTCTTCGGAATAGTAAACCTGGTATTGGTAGCTTTCCAGTATTTCTTTGAGTGCCTGGAGGTTTTCTTCCTGGTGTGCCAGGTACGCTTGCTTAGGGTCGACGTTTAAAACAATTAATTCCGGGGGGCATAACCATTGATTTGAGCTTCGTATTTCCGTTAACAAAGCCAGGCGCGAAACAGCATTGAAATCGCAGGGCACCAGGGCTAATTTTATCTTTTTATATTTTGCGTGGGCGGGTACGATCAATACAGGTACCTTGCTTGTTTTGGCGATGGTGATAACCTGTTCGCCAATATAACTTTCATCCCTGTTATTGTCGCTGCCAATCATCAGCATGTGGGGCTTTTGCTGTGCTATCAATTGATGGATGGCCCGCAGCAGCGGAAGGTCACTGACAGCGGTTTCTATTTTGATGGAAGGGCCGCATTTTTTAGCCAGTTTGCGGCTAATAGATTTTAACCGTTCATCAATTTTTTGCCTTTCTTCATTTATCGTATCGGCGCTCATTTGTACAAAGTCCGCTGATGGCAGCAACTGTTCGTAAATTGACAAATAATAATTATTCAAAAGAATAATACGTTCTACAGCTGTATCCCTGCTGAATTCTGCCGCATATTTAAGGACATTTGAAGATGTGCCTGAAAAATCAACCGGTATAAGTAATGTCTTCATTAATTATTAAATTAAATTTATCGCCCCTTAGGGTTTTCCTCAATGGTTAAGCAATCTATCTTCCGCCTATTGCTAATATTCTTACCATAAAAATGACTTTTGCCGTCAACACAATTAAAAATGTGATCAACCAAAATAAAAACGTGAACGTCACCTCTCTTTCCAGGAATGCGACTATTTTCCCCCATAACTTTTTAACGGGCCTTTGATCAATGTCCATGGCGTAAAGTGTTTAATAATTAGTTATTATATAAACAATCAAGTATTCAACTTTTATTATAAAAAAATTACCGTTTCTTCAAATTATCGATCATCTCTTTGAGCACCAACATGCCTTTTTGCAGGTTATCTACATCCACTCCTTCTGAAGCCATTTCGTAAACTTCAGCAACCCATGGATTCAACTGTTCCCTAAGTTCATGGCCTTCTTTTGTTAAATAGATTATTTTATTGCGCCTGTCAATGTCATCTTCCACCCGTTTTACCAGTTTGCGTTTTACCAGATTATCCAATAAGTAGGTCATGCTGGATTTATCTCTTAAGGTAAGGTTAGCAATTTCCTGTTGGTTAATGCCATCTTTTTTCCACAGGCATGCCATAACCTCCAGCATCTCAAAAGTAATATTAATGCCATGCTCCTTTATCTTTAGCTGTATTTGCTGCCTGGTATGGGTCCTTAATTCATTCATGGAGCGGCCAAACGCGACCGCCAGTTCCGTTTTTGTACTATTTTTTATTTGCGTCGCCATGTCTGAATCATTTAGTATAACAAAGTTATACACTTGATAGTTAAATATCAAACTAATTTAAAAAAATATTGATTTTGCTTATCCCTGAAATGTATAAGGGATCAGTTGAAACATATAAATCAAGCAGCGCCCTTAGCCACACCTTTGCTTTAGAAATTAAAAATATAAAGCAATGAAAAAGACAGTATTAATCACGGGGGCTTCGTCAGGGTTTGGAAAAGCGGCCGCTAAACTATTTGATACCAATGGCTGGAACGTGATCGCCACCATGCGTTCACCCGAAAAAGAAACGGAACTTGCTAAGCTTAGCAATGTTTTTATTAGCCAATTGGATGTAACCGATAAGCTAAGCATACAAAACGCGGTGGCAGCCGGTATAGAGAAATTTGGCAAAATTGATGTATTGGTGAATAATGCAGGCTACGGCGCATTGGGCGCGTTTGAAGCAGCCACCGAAGAGCAGGTTAAACAGCAGTTCGACGTAAATTTGTTTGGACTGATAGCAGTAACCAAAGCCGTGTTGCCGGGTATGCGGCAACAACAATCGGGCGTTATTATCAACGTTTCGTCTGTAGGCGGAAGGATCACTTTCCCGTTTTCATCCCTGTATCACGCAACAAAATTCGCGGTTGAGGGTTTAACAGAATCTATGCAATATGAATTAAAGCCGCTTGGCATCAGCCTTAAAATAGTTGAACCGGGTGGTTATAAAACCGAGTTTGCCGGCCGTTCGATGACACTTTTCAATTTGGATGGTTTGGATGACTATCAACCTGCATTTAATAAATTTATCACCATGTTAGATCAATGGGATATGTCGGAAAATATTGGCGAAGTGGCTGATGCCATTTATGAAGCAGCAACCGACGGTAGCGAAAAATTACGCTACCCGGTAGGTCATGACGCGGTGCAACTGGTACAAACCAGGCGACAAATGGACGATGTGGATTTTAAAAAAATGATGACCGCCCAAACTGGCATCTGAAAAACCAATCGCTGCCCAAATCCGGGTGCGATTCAAATTCGCTAAGCGCCGAATTTTGGCTGAAGCCATTTAGCGCTGTGTTTACTGCCCGTCCCTTAAAAGGGACGGCAATGAATAGGCTTTTTTACTTTCATTGCCGTCGGTTTTAACCGACGGATAAAACAAAGCATCAAAGCGGGCTTTAGCCACATTCCGCGAGGTGGATAAGCCAGGCAACAGTTGAACCGCAGCAATTTGAATCGCACCCCCAAATCCGGGCAGCCACATTTTTATGGTAACTTTATAATTAATATGCCGGATAAATACATCGATCTTCAATCAATCAGCGATCTGCACAAGCTGGTAAAATACACGCCGCCCAGGCATCCGTTGGTTAGCGTGATAGACCACGTGGACTTTTATGCAAAGCGCCCCAGGGAGGATGCTTTTTACCGTTTTGGCTTTTATACCATTTCCTGCAAAAAATTCGAGGGCCTGTTAAAATATGGCAAGGGGCATTACGACTTTAATGAAGGTTCGCTAATGTTTACCGCGCCCGGACAAGTCTTAGCGCCCGGTCCGGATGTTACGGTAGACGAAGGTTGGGCGCTGTTCATACACCCCGATCTGATCCATGGTACCGATCTGGGCAGAAAGATACACCAGTATTCCTTTTTTAATTATGAGGTGAACGAAGCCCTGCATATTTCGGAAGAGGAGAAACTGATCATTAAAGATTGCGTGGCAAAGATTGAAAGGGAGTATTCGCAAAATATCGATAAGCACTCGCAAGGCCTCATCGTCAGCAATATCGAACTCTTGCTGAATTACTGCAGCCGTTTTTATGACAGGCAATTTTATACCAGGGCAAAAGTAAACTCGGATGTAGTGCAAGCTTTTGAAAAAATACTAAAGGATTACTTTTCGCAAAGCACCCTGATTGAAACAGGCCTGCCAAATGTTAAATATTTTGCTTCCAGGCTTAATCTGTCGCCTAACTATTTATCGGACCTGTTAAACAAATTTACGGGCAAAACCACACAGGAACATATACACCTGGAACTAATAGATAAAGCTAAATCATTATTGTGGGGGACAAATAATTCGATCAGCGAGATCGCCTACGGTCTTGGGTTTGAACATCCTTCTCACTTTACAAAGATCTTCAAATCAAAAACAGGAAAATCGCCAAGCGAGTACAGGCACCTGAATTAAATGTCGAACCATGTCTAATGTTGTTTAGCGTGAGTTCTTATTTAAAATCTGCACCGATAGTGGTTGATTTCCACTGCTCCAACTCCACAGTCATAGATGCCAGTTTTTCCGAAGCCCTGTGATAAGCATCCTTGCCCAGGAACAGGTGCATGGGTGGCTGTGGATTTTCAGCCAATTCCATAAAAATTTCCGCTGCACGGTCCGGGTTGCCGGGCTGTTGTCCGTCAGCAGACAGGTAACGGTCCTTTGTATTTTTTACCGCTTCGTAGCCCTCAATTTTGGTGGGGACCAATGCAAGGGAGTTCGTGGTCAGAAAGCCAGTCCTGAACCCTGATGGCTCTACCACGGTAACTTTGATTCCAAATTCTTTGACATCCAGCGCGATCACTTCTGAAAAAGCAGCCGCGGCGGCTTTGGTAGCCGAATAAACCGACCAGCCCGGAGCGCCCACAAAACCCGCCACCGAGCCCATATTTATAATATACCCCGATTTCTGACTGCGCATTACCGGCAACACACTTTTTACCATAGCTATAGTTGCCAGCACATTAACATTAAAAATATTCCTGATATCCTGTTCAGCTATTTCTTCTACTGTCCCGGTCATTCCGTACCCCGCATTGTTAACAAGCACATCGATCCGTCCGAATGCCGCCAGCGTTTGCTGTATGGATTCGTCAATACAATCCGGGTTATTTAAGTCGACAGCCAGCGGGAGAAAACGATCCCGGTCTATCAATCCAACCGCCAGGCTAAGTGCATGTGCATCGCGGGAAGTTGCAGCAACGCGGTAGCCATGGTCAAGCAGCTTTTTTACGAGGGTAAGTCCGAGGCCCTGGGAGGCCCCCGTTACATACCATACTTTTGAAGTGTTCATGACATTATGCTTTTAATGTTTTTTCTTAAGCTTTTAGATGGTCAAAGTATGCCGTTGTTTCTTTAATTATAGACTTCATCAGTTCAGCGGCTTTTGTATGTTTCAGTACCGGTGCGATCTGCCCGCCCCAGAATAAGATCATATCCCATTTCTCCTGTTCTATAGCTGCTTTCCTTAAATGCGACATGAACTGTGTTTGCAGCGGGAAGGGCAGGAAATCTTTTTCTTTATGGAGCAGGTCCATCGCAATGCGGCTGGTTATTCCCCTGCCAAGCCGCCCGGTGAAAGCCCGTGATAAAGTAGTGTATTTAGCCGCATCCGAAGACAGCATTTGCTTGTGGATAGTCGTAGCATTTGATTCATCGCAGGCCAGGAAAGCGGTACCGATCTGTACGGCATCCGCGCCAAGCGCCAGCGCCGCTGCAACACCTTTGCCGTTGGCGATACCGCCGGCGGCGATAACCGGCGTCTTTACCTTTTCTTTAATCAGTTGTAGCAATACAAAAGTTCCGATGGTGGATGATTCCGCCGGCGCCAGGAATGATGGACGATGTCCACCCGCCTCAAAGCCTGAAGCAATAATAAGATCAACTCCGGCCGATTCCAGCACAATGGCTTCATCAAGCGTGGTTGCCGCGCCCGCAGTAACAATGCCAAGCCTGTGGCATTGTTCAAGGATATCAGCAGATGGGGCGCCAAACATAAAGCTGAATACAGGTGGCTTCTGGTGCAGGATCACCTCAACCTGATTTTCAAAACGGGATTTGAACGGGGCCGGTTTCTCTGGCAAGGCTATCCCCAACTCATCAAAATAAGGCTTGAATAAAGTTTGAGCCTGTTTAAACTGTTCGTCCGAAACTGTACCGTCAACCGTATCTGTATCCAATACCCAGAGATTAATATTGTAAGGCTTATTAGTCGATGCTTTGATCTGCTGATCTATTGCGATGATCTCCTCCGGGCTTAAGGTATAGGCCCCGCAACCCCCGAGGCCACCGGCATTGGACACTGTTGAAACCAACTCAACAGACGACAAGTTGCCACCGAACGGCCCTTGAAGGATGGGATATTCAATGCCCAATATTTCGGATACTTTTGTTTGGTACCACATCGTGCTAAAATTTATTCGGAAACATCGGTAATCATTTTATTTACGATCAACCAGCGATTGTCGATCTTGTGAAATGACAGGAACTCATCATAATTGAACTCGTACATTTTAACATGTACTTTAGCAACCGCGATGGAGTTGACCACATCAATTGAAATGATCGTCCCCTTAAAAGGTTTGCCTGAATCTTTCGGGCTTTGCCGGTTTTTTACACCATCAAGGTATTGATCGAGCGTTTTGGCATAAGGCTGACCCTTAATATCCCCGAACAGTAAGGTGCCGGGATTAAAAATGTTTCCCAGGGTATCAACATTGCCCTCATAGATACCTTTGAAATAGTAATCTTCCAATGTCTGTGCGATTGCCAATGAATCTTGCTGATTAGTTTCCATTTTGTTTGAATTTTGTGCTTTTAATACCAGCGATGTGCAGGACAAAAAAGCGGTCAATAAAAGCGTTTTCATATTAATTCAGGTTGCGCCCGGCCCCCAGGCCGCCGTCAACATTAATAATGGCGCCATTAATAAAGTTACTCTTTGCAACCGTATAAACCATTTGTGCGATGTCTTCTACTTCGCCAACACGGTTCAGCAGATGTAAACCCGCGGTTTGATCGGCGTTATCACCATGCATCGGGGTTCGGATCGTGCCGGGCGCAATCGTATTCACCCTGATGTTGTCTTTACCAAACTCTGCTGCCAGCTGTATCGTAAGCGCATGTATTGCACCTTTTGATGCCATTTGTGCCGTAATAGGCACTCCGCTAAGGCCGTGATTTACAAGGGGCGTGCCGATATTGATCACTACGCCCCCCTGCTGCTTCAACATTTGAGGAATGATGGCCTGGGTGGTAAAGTACGTGCCTTTCAGGTTGGTATTTAAAAAGCGGTCAAGATAAGCTTCGTCCACTTTGAGGAATGGCCTGGTTTCAAATATGCCGGCGTTGTTCACCAGGACGTCTGCCGAGCCAAATTTTTCAATGGCTGCTGCTAAAAGTTTCTCGCCTGTTTTTTTATCGCTCACATTGCCCGCTACCGCAGCCAGGTTTGCGCCGCCGCCCAGTTCCTGGTATGCCTGCTCTAATTTTTCAGCCGTTGACGAATTGATCACCACGTTGTCGCCGTTTTCTAAAAAATGACGGGCTATTTCTTTTCCGATGCCGGATGAAGCACCGGTAACGATTATTGTTTGTTGTTTCATTTTATTTTTTTCTTTCAGCGGTTATACCTTTTTCTCTCAGCACAGATACCTGTTCTCCATTATGGCCCCAGTCGTCCAGGTCATATTCCTGTATCACTACATAGGTCAGTTGCGGGTCTTTATTTAACACATCAGTAAGCAAATCGGTTACCCCTTTTATCAGCGCTTGCTTTTGTTCCCTGGTAACGCCTTCGCGGGTTACTTCTATCTTAACGTATGGCATGGTCTTAATTTTTATGCTATAGCTTAATTTGCGGCTTTAGCGGTTACACTTATATTCAGTTCAAAATCATTGTAGATCAATGTGTCGCCCAAATCCTTAAAAAAATTACCCGAGCGGAATTTCATTCCATATTTGGTGCGGTCAATTACCAGCTTGCCGGTTGCGATTAATATACCGCCATTGATATTCACCGCCACATCAAAACCGATAGGATGGGTAATCCCTTTAATGGTCAGATCGCCTGCAACATGGTTGCCGGAAACCGAGGTAATTTCCAAAGTCGCTTCCGGGTATTTTTCAGTAGAGAAGAAATCATCAGAAGCGAGGTGACCGGCAAACTGCGCATTAGTTGCAGGGTCGGTTATATCCAGTATTTTGATGGTTGTAGTATCGATGATGAATTTACCACCGGTAAGCTTACCGTCAGTCAACGTGAAAGAACCATCCTTAATTGCGATGGAGCCATTGTGCGCTCCCGTCACCTTTTTGCCTATCCAGTCGATCTTGCTTTGAGCGCTTATAATGTCAAATTTTTGTGTTCCCATTTTCTTTATGTTTTTAATCACAACACAAAGTAAGGAAGGATTTTTAGGGAGGACATGTGACCTACGTCACATTCGAAGGCAGGAATGATTTATGTGATGCAGATCAATTTTCAGGGATGGTACAGGCGGCTAAGCGTTTCTCTGGAAACACCTAAGTATGCAGCAATCAGGCTTTTAGGAACCATATTATAAAGTTCAGGGTAGAGTTTCAAAAGTTCTTCGTACCGGTGTTTCGCATCGTTATTCATAAAGGACAGCAGCCTTTTTTGAGCCGCAACATATCCCTTATTGGTCCTCCACCGAAAAAAATGTTCGACATTGTGAAGTTCGCTGCAAAGCTTTTCCCTGTCGCCATTGGTAAGACAAAGCACTTCCGCATCGGCAATGCAATCCACGTTGATGGAAGCCCTGGTATGACTATACAATGCATTGTAATCGGAAGCCCACCAGGTTGGCATCGCAAACTGCAGGATAAACATTTTCAGGTCGTCGTTGATATAGAAAGATTTTAAACAGCCGGAAATCACGAAGTACTCGCAATCCACCGGATCGCCTTCGGTAATAACAGCCTGTCCTTTCTTAAAACTCTCTTTTTTAAAATGCGAAAAAAAATAATCAAACTGCTCATTAGTCAACAAGGCTAATTTGGCTACGTGCGCTTTTAAGATTTCTTTAGCTTCCATTGATGGCCTTTACTTAAGTCGTTAAAAATACTGCAAGTTAGGAGTTCTGGCAGAAAAAACATGAATATTGAACACCGCTCTGGTTTGCCGGCCGAATTTATTTCAATGGGGTGACCAACGCCTTTGATTTTTGCCTGTAAACTTAAATCTCCGCGTCAGGGCAGACGCATTAAAATAGTTTTAAGCTCATCAGCGGTGAATGTCAGAAACGGGGTGGTTTAAAGAATAGTTTTTTAACCACTAAGCGCACTAAGGACACTATGAACGTCGACCACTTTGCGAAATCTTTGTGCACTTAGTGAACTTTGTGGTAAAAACTATTGATTATAAAAGTAAAGCGCGCTGGTTGAACTGAAATATCAGGTAATTTTGTTAAAAATAATTTTAATGCGTTTGCCCTGATCTCCGGGCGACCCTGCTGAAACAGAACCAAAGAATTTTATATCTTTAAAGCCAATAAAACAAAATAACCAACGAAAACGGATGACGGATTTTATTACTTATGGCATCATAGTGCTGGTGGCCGTCGTCGTGTTTGCGATAGCCGGCAAAAGCAAATCAAAATGGGGCATCAATTTGAAGCGCGTATACTGCCCGGTATGCGGCGCTAAGCAACCTATCGTCCGTTGGCCTCAAAATCAGCAGCAGTTTCTTTGGGGCGGAACAACCTGCCCGAAATGCCATGCTAATCTCGACAAATATGGCAACGTTATTCCGTAACGATAGCCCCGCCCGGGGTGCGTCCTGCTAATAGCTGTTCGAGGTTTAAACGATAAAAGCAAACTATTGTAACAATAGTATCGTTTGAATACGCAGTGGTTTCAATTGACGGCACTTTTATTTAATTTTATCCATGATTATTGGCATTCTACATGAACCTTCCTTTGAGTCCAGGGTATCATTGCTGGCGACCGAAGCGGCCTCACTAATAAAAAACGGTATAGCTGTTTGGGTTGAAAAAGACGCCGGGTTAAAAGCGTTTTGTTTGGACGAAGATTATACACAGGCCGGCGCCACAGTAAAATCAAGAAATGAGATTCTGGACGGAGCAGATATCCTGCTGGGCATACATTACAGCGAAATACCCTTGTCCTTGCGGAATAAGCTGCTCGTAGGCGTTTATCAGCCCATGTACAATCACGAGCTTGTTGAAGACTGGGCGCAGCGCGAAAATACCGTTTTTAGTTTGGACATGCTGCCGCGTACCACCCGGGCGCAAAGCATGGATGTGTTGAGTTCACAGTCGAATATTGCCGGGTATAAAGCGGCGCTGCTGGCTGCTGGCACCTATTCCCGCTATTTCCCGATGATGATGACCGCGGCAGGGAGCGTTCCCCCCGCAAAAGTGTTGATACTCGGGGCCGGGGTTGCCGGTTTGCAGGCGGTTGCTACCTCGCGCCGATTAGGGGCCGTGGTGGAAGTGTTCGACACGCGCGCCGCAGCCAAAGAAGAAGTACTAAGCCTGGGCGCAAAATTCGTTGAAGTTGAGGGCGCCGCAGACGATGCCAAAGCCGGCGGCTATGCGGTAGATCAAACCGCAGACTTCCAGCAAAAACAAAAACAAAAAATAGCAGACAGCATAAAAAAAGCAGATGTGGTGATCACCACGGCCCAGGTATTTGGCAAAAAAGCGCCGGTATTGGTCACGCAGGAAATGATCGCTACGATGCGGGCCGGATCGGTCATCATAGACCTGGCGGCTGCAACCGGCGGAAATACCGGGCTAACCCGGGATAGGCAAACCGTCGTATGGAACAACGTCACCATTATCGGCGATTCAAACCTCGCCGCTTCCATGCCTTCCGATGCGAGTAAAGCCTACGGCCGAAACCTGCTGAGCTTCCTGAAAATGCTTGTCAATAAAGACGGCCAGCTTGAAATAGACCTTTCCGATGATATCCTAAAAAACGCCTGCATAACCCACAATGGCGAAATCATTTCACCCATAATCAAAACCCGAATACATGGAAACGCTGCTCAGCTTCATTCACAACAATCTTGAGTTATTATATGTCGTCATCCTGTCCATTTTTTTAGGCATCGAAGTAATCTCCAGGGTGCCCTCTGTTTTACATACGCCCTTGATGAGCGGCGCAAATGCCATACACGGCGTCATCATCATTGGGTCCATTATTGTAATGGGCGAAGCTGCTGCCGATAATTATGTTGTGCTCACCCTCGGTTTTATTGCCGTGATTGTGGGCACCATTAACGTAGTGGGCGGCTTTGTGGTGACCGACAGAATGCTGGAAATGTTTAAGACCGGAAAAGACAAAGCATCCAAACAAACAAAAGATAATTAACATGCAAGCAAGTATCCTGGCGATCTGCTACCTCATCGGCTCAGTTTCATTTATCATCGGCCTAAAAATGTTATCGCATCCTGCCACGGCGCGCCGGGGTAACCTGGTATCCACTGCGGGTATGGGCGTCGCTATTTTGGGCACGCTTTTTCTGTATCAGCCGGGCGGAACAGCGCTGCATAATATACCCTGGATAGTCGGCGCAATGATCATTGGAAGCATCATCGGCGCAGTATCCGCGCGCAAAGTCAAAATGACGGCCATGCCCGAGATGGTAAGCATGTTTAATGGCATGGGCGGCTTATGCGCGGCGCTTATTTCCGTGGTCGAGCTGGGCCGCATCGCCCAGGACCATAGCGACATGCATGTGCTAACCATCCTGGCGGGTATGGTCATCGGTAGTGTGTCCTTTACCGGCAGCATGATCGCCTACGGAAAACTCAGGGGCAAAATAAAGGACCATGCCTTCCGCGGGCAGCACCTGGTTAACCTGTTGGTTTTGGCGCTTATCATCGTAGCTGGCGCCATCATCATCTGCGGCGACGGTTCGGTACCGGCAGTTATTTTCTTTAGCATGCTCGGCTTATCGGTTGTGTATGGCATCTTATTCGTATTGCCAATTGGGGGCGCCGATATGCCGGTGGTTATTTCGCTTTTAAACTCCTTTACCGGTATAGCAACCGCTTGCGCCGGCTTTTTATACAATAACCAGGTAATGCTTACCGGCGGTATCCTGGTAGGTTCGGCGGGCGCCATCCTTACCATATTGATGTGCAAGGCGATGAACCGGTCGTTAATGAACGTCCTTATCGGGTCGTTTGGCAATACAGGGGCCGCTTCAGCACATAGCACCGGCGAACAGGGTGCTTACAAGGAGATTAGTTTAAGTGATGCGGCAATGGTGATGGGCTACGCGCATAAAGTAATGATCGTGCCGGGCTACGGTTTGGCCGTGGCCCAGGCGCAGCACGTATGTCACGACCTGGGAAAATTACTGCAAAAAAACGGTGTCGAGGTAAAATATGCCATCCACCCGGTGGCGGGGCGTATGCCGGGCCATATGAATGTGCTGCTGGCCGAAGCGGATGTATCCTATGACGATTTGCTTGAACTGGAACCGGCAAATGAACAATTCGGCTCAACGGATGTTGTGCTGATCCTCGGGGCCAATGATGTAGTGAACCCCGCTGCCCAGGACGACCCGTCGAGCCCGATCTACGGCATGCCTATCCTCGAAGTTGGCAAAGCAAAATTGGTTATCGTCAACAAAAGAAGCATGCGGCCGGGCTATGCGGGTATTGAAAATGGGCTCTTTTTTAAACCCAATACGTCTATGGTATTTGGCGATGCCAAAACTGTTTTGCAGGAACTGGTTAACCTGGTTAAAGAACTTTAGTTTAAGAGCCTGTTTAAAAATCAAAACAGCTGTAGAGACGCAATATTTTGCGTCTCTGACCCAAATTTAGAAATTTAGGAAGATGCCTTAGACTGGGTTTTACGCTTACAGCTTGTGGGAATATTCTGAACATTTGTCTCCGAGACGCAAAATATTGCGTCTCTACAGCCAGCAATGAACTGATAAATAAATTTCAAAAGCATTTTTAAACGGGCTCTAAGTTTATTCTAAAATATAGGCCATCTGTTTTGGCTAAAATAAATGATAGAAAATTAATTTATTTTTAAACACAGAGGGCAGACACATTAATATACCTTCAGGCTTATTTGTCATGTAAAGCTTAGTTTTTTAATTGCAAAGGGCTCAAAGATTTCACAAAGTTCACAAAGCTAAGCACTTTGCGACCTTCGCGGTTTTCTCTTTGAGTCCTTTGCGGTTAAAATTATACATCATAAAAGTAAAAGGTAATTTATTAAGGATAATTCTATTCAAAATAATTTTTAATGCGTCTGCCCTGTTTAAACACAGAGATACACAAAGAAAGCACAGAGAGCACAGAGAGAAAAAATGACAAACTATTAAAGCTTTGTGACCTCTGTGTTTTCCCCTTTGTGTTCTCTGTGTTAAAACTTTTAAAGAGTTAGTACCTTTGTCAGCATACAGAAAGGCCCCAGGGCTGAAAGTATTTCCGGATGAAAGAGATCAAGGCCATCATCAACGCTTACGACCAAATAGATAAAAGCGCCACGCGTGCGGCCCTGGCTACCGTTGTGCGGGTGGAAGGTTCCTCCTACCGCCGCACCGGCGCCCGTATGCTGGTAACCGACGATGGTGTTTGGGTGGGCGGCATCAGCGGCGGCTGCCTGGAAGGCGATGCATTAAAACGTGCGCGCCTGGCTATCGCAAAATCGGAATCATCATTGATAACCTATGATACTACCGAAGATGACGCCTACCAGATTGGCGTAGGCCTGGGCTGCAACGGCATTATCGACGTATTATTTACGCCGCTTCAATATCAAAATAAAAACAACCCGGTCGAAGTTTTGAAATCCTGCGTGGCAGCAAACCGGCAAACACATGTCCTTATCAACATTACCGGGCTCGAAGGCGAATGGGCAAATGTAAAAGCAGGCGATGTAATACAATATAACAGCCCGGAAAGCCTGGAAATTTTTGGTGACGGAAAGATCGAAAAACAGCTGCGGGAGCAGATCAACCTGCAAATTGAAAACAACCGTTCGGGACCCGGCCAAATTGAGATGCCTGACGGGAGGAAATTAGCTGTATTTATCGAGATCCTGCTGCCCGAAATTCACCTGGTTTTAATGGGGCATCAATATGACATTTACCCCCTCGCGCGGCTCATCAGGGAAGTAGGATGGCGGGTGACGATGGTCTCAAACCCTTTAAAGATCAATTCGATATTATCTGATACCGTCGACGCGATTTTTAGCTATGAGCAACTGAATGATATTCAAATCGATCAGTATACCGCCATTGTATTGATGTCACACGATTATAAGACTGACAAACGGAATTTGCCCAAAGCTTTGGCAACCGAAGCTTTTTATATAGGAATGCTCGGGCCACGGGTGCGCTCGGAAAAAATATTTACCGAGCTGGCCGAAGACGGGAAACCCGTGGCAAGCACTGACATGGAACGCATTCACGCCCCGGCGGGCCTGGATATCGGCGCGGTAAGTCCGGAAGAAATAGCCTTATCGATGTTGGCCGAAATAAAAGCTGTTTTTTCAAAAAGGGAAGGCGGATTTTTAAAGCTGAGACATGTGCCCATTCATGAAAGAAATTAAAATTGTAAGTTAGTTGCATGAATGATTGGGTAGTATTAGCCGTTATTTATGCGGCTGTTTTTATTTCCAGCCCGCTGATCGCCGTGTTTCACGAATTAGGGCACGCCCTGGCCTACCTGGTTTTAACAAAACCCCGCAGGATTGATATTTATATCGGCTCGTATGGCAGCCGCAAAAACGTGCTGCGTTTTAATGCGGGTAAGCTGCGCTTTTACGTAAAAAAGTCGTTTCCCTTTGTGCGGGGCATCGGGCTTTGCCGAAGCTATAAAGCAGAAACGGATTATAAAAAATATGTAGTGATCTTGCTGGCGGGCGTCGTTTTTACACTGATTTCGGCCGGCATTATCGCGCTTATCGCGTTTACCGCACATGCCCAAATACTGGTTCAAATTGCATGTTACATATTTTTAAGCTTTTCGTTTTTGAGTTTACTCGGCAACCTGATTCCCAGGGAAATAATTGGTTCGTTTGATAATAAACTGGACAGTGACGGCAAACAATTGCTCTTCACCCTAAAAATAAAAAACAGGCTGCCCGACTACGTAGCGGCCATAAAATCTTTGAAGAACAGGGATTACGATGGAGCAGTGACGGAATTAAAAGCCGTATTGGTGGCAGTGCCAAAAAACAGGGAAATACTCAACCTGATCATTCCGCTCGCTTTGGAATCCAGGCGATTTGATGAAGCGGCAAATGCCATCAAAGTACTCGAAAATATGGCGCCATTATCCAATAATGTGCTGTTTTACAGGGGCGGCCTCCAATCCCTAACGGGCCGGCATGACGATGCCATCAATACCTACAGCGAAGTGATCAAAAAGGATAAAAATCATATCCTCGCTCTAACAAATATCGGTTATGAACTGGTTGAAAAAGGCGCCCACCAGGTGGCCAAACGGGCATTGGACCGCGCTATAAAACTAAAACCAACTTTTCCCCAGCCCTATGCAAACCTGGCTTATTCAAAAATAATGCAGGGTGACCTGAAAGAAGGAAAAAGACTGATCGATACCTGCCTGGAGTTAAATGAATACATAGCTGATGCTTACAAAGCTTTAGGTTTATACCACCTGAAATTAAAAGATAAGGCCAATGCCTCGGCAAACTTTGAGAAGGCAGCTGCGCTTGATGGCACAATCGACCTTACTGTTCACCTGGAAGAACTGGCGTCGTTGCAGGAACAAACGTAAAGGTCTAATTGTAAAAACCACGCAGAACTAACCATTGGATAATCGGCAAAATTATACTGGTTAATTCAACGGCCGATACCATCTTCTTCCGCTGCGTTGTATTTATCGAAAAGGTTTGCCAACCGATAAATCAATAAAAACCAAAACCTATTCCATATCCCGGTGTTGCTATTATAACCAATTCATTCAGATCATGGCACATTTAGAAGTAAAACGCAAGAGCGGCATTAGCTGGTGGCTATGGCTGATCCTCATTATTATCATTTTAGCAGCCGCTGCTTTTTGCTACCAGCGATACTATCATGGTGCGGCAACCGCATCGACTACTGATACTGCAAAAACAACAAAAACAAGTACGCCTTAATAAAGCGGCGTGGTACTTGTGTAAACATTTTTTAATCTTAAAATAAAATTATGGCAACTCAGGAAAAAGTGGCGACCAGCCTTGAAGAACTACATAACAGCGGTTACGAAATAGCAGGCGGACAACCAGATATTACCGGCTGGGATATTATCACCCGCAGCGGCAAAAAAGCCGGCGATGTGGACGATCTGCTGTTTGATCCGGATACAAATAAAGTGCGTTATATTATAGCGGACCTGGATAAAAATGAGCTCGACCTTGACGAGGAGAGGATGGTACTGATCCCGATAGGCCTGGCCGAATTATATACCAAGTCAAAGGCGGCGCACCGCAGGCGTCAGGTCGACCCTGCATTTAGCGCCTATAACCCGGGCGAACATGGCAACCTGGTTTATATACCTACCATAAGCGCCCAGCAGTTGGATTCACTTCCGCTGTATGAAAAGGGCCGTTTATCGCGGCATACCGAAATTGCTATACGGAAGATACTGGAGCCGGCGAACCGCAGCGAACATGAAGAAGATGAATTTTATCGCCATGACCATTTCAATGAAGACCGGTTTTATGACCGGGAAGATTGAGAGCTCCGCGCTAATTTAAAAGAGGCAGTCTCAAAAGTAAACATGTCCATAACGTGACGAAATAAATTTATTCTCAGTGTTCTCTGTGCTTGCTCTGTGTCTCTCTGCGGTTAAATTTTACCACGGAGAAACACGGAGGAGGCGCAGAGAGCCACAGAGATGGTTAATTGTCAAAATATTATTTTGCGCCCGCTTTGAATGAATTGGCCTTTGAGGCTTTCTCTTTTAACCTATAACATCAGCTGAATCATAAAAATCAGCTTCAATCAACGGTTCAGACGATTCTTCATCCCCCACTCGGCCATCTCGTTCAGCAAAGCGCCAAGGCTTTGCCCCTTTTCCGTTAAACTGTATTCTACGTGTGGCGGAACAACAGGTTTAACATCACGTTTTATCAAATCGTCCGCTTCCAGTTCGCGCAGATGCTGTATCAGCATTTTTTCGGTGATGCCGGGGATGGTTTTTTTTAACTGCCCATAACGAAGGGTTGATAAACGTAAATTATAAAGAATGAGCGGTTTCCACCTCCCGCCTATCATTTCGAGTGTGAAAGTTACCGGGCACCTGGTGTTGATGATCCGCTTATTTTCCTGGTTGGTCGAACTTTCTTTAACAGCCATTTTATACTTACTTTTTTGTTAGTACTTGCTAAAAGTACAGTAAAGGTATAACTTTGACCTAAATAAAAAAACAAAAAATCATGAAATACATTTTATCAGGGTCGCTGGGAAACATTAACAAACCCCTCACCCCAAAATTAGTAGCCGCCGGGCATGATGTCACCGTGATCAGCAGCCATGAAGCAAGGAAACCGGAGATAGAAGCACTTGGCGCGAAAGCCGCCGTTGGTTCGGTTGAAGATGTTGCTTTTTTAACTGAAACCTTTAAGGGCGCCGATGCGGTATTTGAACTGATCCCGCCACCGGCAAGCGCGCCTGAAGACTGGAAAGCCCGCATCCGCCAGATCGGCAAAAATTTTGCTGACGCGATCAAGGCCGCTGGCGTTAAGAAAGTGGTTCAACTGAGCAGCATCGGCGCGCACATGCCCGAGGGCTGCGGGCCGGTTTCGGGAATCCACTTCGCCGAGTTGGAACTGGATGCGCTTGAGGGTGTCGACGTTATTCACTTGCGCCCTGCCAATTTTTACACAAATTTGTTTGCCATGATCGGCCTCATCAAACATGCCGGTATCCTGGGCAACAATTATGGCGCCGACAGCCCAATCGTCCTGGTGCACCCAAATGACATCGCCGCAGTTGCTGCCGAAGAACTACTTAGCTTAAGCTTCACCGGCAAAACCATCCGCTATATTGCCGCGACACGGACTTTTATGATTGGAAATACGCCTTCGATCTTAATTTTTACGGCGTGCTTTATGGCTCCCAGTATGCCTATGAATTGATGCTGAAACAAGGCAGCGGGCAAATAGTCAACACCTCATCACTGGCTGGTTTGATTGACGGGCTGGCAATCGTAGGCCCTTACAGCACCACCAAACATGCTGTTGCCGCCTATACACGCACCTTACGCGCGGAGTCGAGATCGCTTGGTATAAAAGTGAATTTGGTTTGCCCGGGCGTAGTAAGCACCCCGATAACAGAAGGTTCGGCTTTTATAAAAGGGGGCGAAGGTTACTGCCAGTATAGCCGCGACACGCTGG